>CBFIJA010000128.1:0-1090 GCA_965662875.1 Candidatus Arcticimaribacter sp. | reverse complement strand
GTTTCTCGGGTAATTTATCGGAAATAAATGCTCGGTAAGGCTCCAAAGCAATATTGTTTGCTGCATCCAAAATCCACAACAAGCTGGCCGCCATCCAGATCGTGGAAGAAAAAGGCATGGCAATCAAAGCCAAACTGGCAATGACCGCACCAATCAAGAAAAAAGGTTTTCTTCTTCCAAATTTAGGAGACCACGTACCGTCGCTTATCGCACCTATAATGGGTTGTACTAAAAGTCCTGTTACAGGGCCTGCCAACCACAACATGGGCAGTTCTGCTTCATTGGCGCCTAAATACTTGTAGATGGCGCTCATGTTGCTTTGCTGTAAACCAAAACTAAATTGTACCCCGAAAAACCCAAAGTTCATCGTTAGGATTTGACCAAATGAAAGTGTCTTTTTTTGCATAGATGTCGTTTATTCCGCCGAAGCCACTGCTTCTTGTGGGCGTTTGGTTTCTAATTTTTCTGCCACTGTCTCGCCTACTTTTTGTCCCTGGGTCACCCCTTCTGTAATGGCCATCATATAATGAATTCCGCCATACAATCTAGAGACGGCCGCCTCTTCAGCAGCATGGATAAAGGAATCGTATTTACGAATGGGCAGTCCAAAGGCTACCTCTGTTGTATCTGTAAACGAAAAGCGATCTCCATAAAGTTTAGTCAACACCACTGCAGATGCTCTGGATATTACCGAATGACCGCTGGTGTACTCTGGGAAGGGTGGAGTTTGTAAAAGAGGCAACCACTCTTCATCATAATATTGATTGATCAGCGTTTCTGGGCGCACAACCAGGGTGTCCCATTTTTCATCCCAGCAGGAGATAAACCCGTCAAACAAAGCTACACTGACATGGGTAAAGGCATCTATGGTTTCCATAAAATTGCTTTTTGCTTGACGCGTAACAATTCCTGTAATACCAATCCAATGCCCACCGGGTGTAATTTTTTTAGTCGCAAACATCGCATGTCCGCGGTGGTGGGTAACATAGGGATTGCAGTCCCAAAATTTGGCGATTTCTATTTGTTCCGGCGTTAGGTTGTCTCCTACTTCATACACCTCTTGCAATTGGGTTTGGAAAGGAGAACCTTT
>CBFIJA010000127.1:0-1432 GCA_965662875.1 Candidatus Arcticimaribacter sp. | reverse complement strand
TGGAGACTATTTTATATTCGCTATCTTCAATTGGATCAGTCCTTTAATCACACTTATATACGCTTATTTTGGCATTAAAATTCGAACATTAAAACAGGATTAAATCCAAGAATAAGACTTGCCTATAGCTGAATTGCAAATTGGTATTTTTCGCCCTGGAGAACTTGGTTGAGTTGACTTATATTTGCCAAAAATTAAAAAACAAATTGTTATGTCAATCGTAGGAAAAAAATTCCCAGATTTAAATGTTAATGCCATGAACGAAATGGGAGACACCATTTCTGTAAACGTCTTAAAAGAAGCCGTTGAAAACAAGAAAAAAGTACTTTTGTTTTGGTACCCCAAGGACTTTACATTTGTATGTCCAACAGAATTGCATGCTTTTCAAGCGGCTTTGCCTGAATTTGAAAAAAGAAACACCCTTGTTATTGGGGCATCTTGTGATACTGCAGAAGTTCACTTTGCTTGGTTGAATACCCCAAAAGACGAAGGTGGAATTGAAGGAGTAACTTATAACCTTCTTGCAGACAGCAACCGTAACCTATCAGGAATTCTCGGGATTTTAGACAGTACCAATGAACGCTATGATGAGGAAACAGGAACTGTTTTAGTAGACGGTGACAATGTAACTTTCCGTGCTACTTATGTATTGGATGAAGATGGTGTCGTTCAACACGAAGGCATCAATAACATGCCCATCGGGAGAAATGTAAATGAATACTTGCGCATCATCGATGCTTTGACCCACGTTCAAGAAAAAGGAGAAGTCTGTCCAGCCAACTGGGAAGAAGGGAAAGAAGCAATGAATGCAGACCGTAAAGGGGTTCAAAGCTATTTGAGCAACAACTAAACACGTCCAACATGTTGCAAGAGATAAAAGACGACAGTTTGGCTGCTTTGGTGGCTGAAAAATCTAAAGTAATCGTACAGTATTCTGCAGGCTGGTGTGGCAATTGTCGCATCATGAAGCCGAAGTTCAAAAAGATGGCTGTTGAGAACGAGAACATCACATTTGTTCTTGTGGATGCTGAAAAAAATCCAAACTCAAGACAACTCGCAGACGTTAGCAATTTGCCTACTTTTGCAGCTTTTGAAAATGGCAGTTTACAGAATCAAGTGCAAACCAATAAAGTTGATGTACTTAAAACCTTTGTAGATGAAATTACCGCTGATTAAGCACATCGTTCAATTCGTAGAAGAATACGATGAAGACTACATTACAGAAACGCTTGAAGTCCTGGAACATTTAACGGAATATTCCGGCATAAAAGATGAAGAAGTTGATGTGCTCGGAGAAATGATTTCAAATCTGTACGGTGCTTTAGAAGTACACAAAGAAATAAAATCAGGTCTTCCGAAAAAAGAAGCGCTAAACAATTTTATGAAACGGGTTCAAGGTAGTATTGACACCTAAAGCTAAAACCCCCTCACA
>CBFIJA010000126.1:0-1477 GCA_965662875.1 Candidatus Arcticimaribacter sp. | reverse complement strand
CCGCTCTTGTCCATCATTGGGCATATTACGACTGCTAAAGCAGGAAATCATTTGGTTACCGGATTGGGACAGCAGATAGCCTTGACGGCACAGGGTTGGAACCCCTTATCCCAAAGCGACGTCTAGGCACATCATCACCACAAACCCACCGATAAAACCCAGAGTGGCAATGTCTGTGTATTTATCCAATTGTGTTTCTGGAATAACCTCTTCTACGACGACAAAAATCATTGCCCCTGCTGCAAAAGCCAAAGCATAAGGCAAGATGGGCGTGAAGAATGTAACCGCTACAGCCCCTATTACAGCTGCTATAGGCTCTACAATGGCAGATAATTGTCCAAACCAAAAAGATTTAAATCGGCTCACCCCTTGTCTTCGCAAAGGCATGGAAACGGCAACGCCTTCAGGGAAATTTTGAATCCCTATTCCTATGGCCAATACAACGGCTCCCGCGATTGATGCTTCAGGCAAACCTGCTGCTACTCCACCAAACAAAACGCCTACAGCTAGGCCTTCGGGGATGTTGTGTAACGTAATTGCCAACACCAAAAGTGTGGTTCTTCGCCAGGGGGTTTTGATCCCCTCACTTTCTTTAAAATTAATGTGAATGTGCGGTAATATTTTATCTAAACCGAAAATGAAAAAAGCCCCTAAACTGAATCCTATGGCAGCAGGAATAACCTTTGTAAAACCTTCTCCTGGGCTCATTTCTATGCCAGGAGCCAGAAGCGACCAAAAACTGGCAGCCACCATTACACCCCCTGTAAACCCGAGCATGCCATCCAACAACGCCCGATTCATCGACTTAAAAAAGAAAACAAAAGAAGCCCCTAAAGCCGTTAGCCCCCAGGTGAATAGTGTAGCGTAAAAAGCCCCTAAAACAGGATCCGTTTGTTCAAAAAAATGAATGATTTGTTCCATCTTGGTTTTTGAATTACAACAATCGTGCAAAAATACGCATTTTTAAAGCAGGAATGTCATGGTTTTTAATGCATTTAACTAATTTTAAGGGCTGTGAAAAAAGAAAATACATACGATATCATCTTGTGTGGTGGGGGTGCCTCCAGTTTATTGTTGCTCAATTCAATATTAGAGGATTCTTTTTTTAAGGACTTTAGCATTCTTATTTTAGAGGAACAACCCAAAACGCAAAACGATCGAACCTGGTGTTTTTGGGAACCTCACGCAGAGCCTACAGTTTCCCCACTGGATCACCAATGGAACAAAGCCATTTTTAAATCCAATGGGTTTTTGCATCCTTTTTCCTTGGACCCCTTTCAATACAAAATGATCCGAAGTAAAACGTTCTATGCAGAATCGTATGATAAAATTTTCCACTCTCCTAAGGTAGAACTACGCTATGAAAAAGTAACCGCTGTCCACCAAATGAATGCTTTTGGAAAGGTAGAAACGGAAAAAGAAAACTACGCAGCGCAATGGGTGTTTTCTAGTCTCCCCACTCAAGTGCACCTAAAGC
>CBFIJA010000125.1:0-1624 GCA_965662875.1 Candidatus Arcticimaribacter sp. | reverse complement strand
TAGGGCTGCTTCAGAAAACGAGATATACAGATCGTGATGCAAATGCTGCCCCTCTCTTATAAATTCTTCGTTTGGCATTTCTTCGATCAAAACAATCAGATCTCCAGAAATTCCATTACCCGGTGCAGAATTCCCTTTTCCAGCTACTTTCAGTTGCATTCCTTCTTCTACGCCAGCAGGAATTTTGATGCTTACTGTTTCTTCTTCTTGGATCATTCCTTGGGCATTACTGCCTTTAGGACGGTTCGCTAAAGTTTGACCAGCGCCGTTACAACTGGGACAGGTAGCCGCTGTCTGCATCCTTCCCAAAATGGTATTTGTAATGCGTACTGTTTGACCACTCCCTTGACATGCACTGCAGGTGGTATAACGCACATCCGGGGCTTGCACTTGTCGTCTTACTTTTACTTTCTTTTCTACTCCGTTGGCAACTTCCTCCAAGTTCAGTTTCACTCGGATACGCAAGTTACTTCCTTTGGCTCTGCGTTGACCTCCGCCTCCGCCAAAACCTCCGAAGCCTCCTCCGCCAAAAGCGCTTCCAAAAATATCGCCAAACTGACTGAATATATCATCCATATTCATGCCGCCGCCACCGAAACCACCGCCCTCAAATGCAGCGTGACCGTACTGGTCATAGCGGGCTTTTTTGTCCGGATCACTTAAAATTTCATAGGCTTCAGCCGCTTGTTTGAACTTTGCCTCTGCTTCTTTATCGTCGGGATTTTTATCGGGATGGTATTGAATGGCTTTTTTTCGGTAGGCTTTTTTTATTTCAGCAGCACTGGCGCCTTTAGATAGACCGAGGATGTCGTAAAAGTCTTCTTTCATAATGTTTTATTGTCCCACTACTACCTTGGGGTAGCGAATGATTTTTTCTCCTAACTGGTACCCAGCTTCTATTGTATCTATAATTTTTCCAGATTGATCTTCGCCGCCAGGAACTAAGGTAATGGCTTCGTGCAATTCGGCATTAAAGTCATCGCCTACCTTTACTTCTACTTGAGTCAATCCTTTCCCTTTTAGGGTTTCATTCAGTTTATTTTGAATCAGTCGGAATCCTTCGTAATCAGCGCTATTTTCTGCCTTATCGGTTTCTTTTATTGCCCTATGAAAATCATCTAAAACAGGCAACAGACTGCTAATGACTTCTTGTCCTGCTGTTTTAAACAACTCTATTCGTTCTTTTGAAGTACGTTTTTTATAATTTTCAAACTCTGCAAAAAGACGCATGTATTTATCCTTTTCCTGTGCCAATTGATCTTCTAATTCCTTTACTTTTTTAGAAGAACTGGACACTTTTTTTTTGGGAGTCTTTTTAGGCTCTTTTGCTTTTACTTCTTTTTTTTCACTCATTTTCGTGATTTTAAAAAATAAGGGCAAAAGTACTGCCAATTTTAAAGACTTGACAAATTGTCACCCTTTTTTTATCGACTAGAATCACCAAACATTACATCACTCAAACCACTATTTACCTCCACAGTACCATTTAGAACAGTGGTAATAGCATATTGAACTAAAAATTTAAAATTTGATTGATTTCCAACAATATAATTTAGCGCAAAGTGAGAATTTACTCCACCCTTCTTATCATTACAACCTTCAATCCTTTTGTTGTTTTTGGACA
>CBFIJA010000124.1:0-1670 GCA_965662875.1 Candidatus Arcticimaribacter sp. | reverse complement strand
CCAATGGGGAGAAAACCTTATCCGCAGTTGGAATGTGCATTGGCTGGACTTGCCCAAACGAATTTCAAAAAAACTAGCTTCTCTTCTAGGCGTAAAGGCTAGCGAGCTAAAGTTAGGGGAATCTACTTCGGTTAATCTCTATCAAATTGCTTTTGCACTGCTAGCAAGCGGAAGGTTTCCAAAACGATTCATAACCGATTCGCTTAATTTTCCCACAGACATTTACATCCTTGAAGGACTTTCTAAAATCTTTAACATCCCGTCCCCAACAGTAGTGGAATACCGCAGTGAAGTCGTGGCAGACACAGCCGTCTTAAAAGAAAAAATAAAAAATAATTCTGGGATTGTATGCCTCAGTGCGGTGGGGTACAAAAGCGCTTGGTTTTATCCCATGCAGGAATTAAATGCCTTTGCAAAAGAACACCAAAGCCTGATCATTTGGGATTTAAGTCATGCGGTTGGGGTCCTCGACATGGATTTAAAAAATACCCAAACCCAAATTGCGATTGGCTGTACCTATAAGTTTTTGAACGGCGGACCGGGCGCACCTGCATTTTTATATGTCGAAAAGGAATTGCAAAATGCCCTTCAAAATCCCATTCAAGGATGGTTTGGGCATAAAAATCCCTTTGCCTTCTCCCTTCCCTACGAAGCTGCTGAGGGAATCCAACGGTTTGAAGCAGGAACTCCGCCCGTTTTATCTATGATAGGGATAGAAACAGGAGTAGATCTTACCCTAGCTGCTGGAATTAAAAACATTCGGAAACGAAGCCAAGACCTTACCGCCTATTTTATTGAAAAATTTAAAAAAGAACTAATGCCTCTTGGGTATGAACTCCAAAGCCCCGAAGATCCTGAGCGTAGAGGATCTCATATCACGCTTTCCCATCCGGATTCTTGGCGTATCTGCAAAGCTTTATTGGAAGGCAATGAAGGGGGAATAAAAATAATCCCTGACTTTCGACCCCCCAATTTTATTCGCTTTGGGATTGCTCCGCTTTATACTCGGTTCTCTGACCTCTATACCACCGTAGCGCGTTTAAAAGAAATCGTAAAAAAGAAAGAATTTGAAGCCTACAACCATCAAAAACCTACTGTAACCTAAATCCCTTCAAAAGCCCACCCGTTATAGCTGGCCTAGAAAAACCTCATCCATTTGTATGAGGTCTATTCGTGCTTTTTACCGCACTTTTTTATCCAAATCCCTGCCATCCTGGGAGCAAAAATAGGGTTATGAATCCCTCCACAGCTTTGGCCAATAGACGCTCTAAGCGCAGATTACGATTAAAGCTTCTTTGATTTTTACATTTGATTTGATGATTTCTAAGGGCAATTCATCGCAGCATTTATCCCCCAATGGCTGCTTAATATTTAGGCATTTTAAAAAAATAGTCCCCTTTTCTAGGGAAATAAATCACAGAATTAACGAAAAAACAATGTCTAAACTGTCGAATAAAATAAAAACTTACTATCTTTCAGGAATGTAGTTATTTTAACTGCTTTGCCCTAAAATCCAACCTCGACACGCTACTTGTATATGGTAACTAGTAATAATTAACCAATAAATAATTTATGAAAACAAACATTTTTGTAAAAACACTCGGAGTATTTTTATTGCTTTGTGTGAATTTGCTACAAGCCCAAAATGTAATTAGTGGCTCGGTAACAGA
>CBFIJA010000123.1:0-1701 GCA_965662875.1 Candidatus Arcticimaribacter sp. | reverse complement strand
CTTTTACCACCAATGGGGTATTTGAGATTACAGCAGCTGCCAATGGGCAAACCGGATCTGTGTGGTACTCAAGGCGATTGGATTTACGCGTAAACTTTAGAATTGATGTGGATTTATATTTGGGTGCTAATCCTGGAGGGGCAGACGGAGTAGCTTTTGTACTGCAAAATTTGGATACAGGACAAGGATCTACAGGAGGAGGACTAGGCTATGGTGGGGGGGCTATCCGTCCGTCTATGGCCATCGAATTTGATACTTGGTACAATGCTCCTTGGGATCCCGCTAGTGGTGCGGATCATATTGGTTTTGTGGAAAATGGAAATTCTAATGTTCCAATCCCTGTAGAAGATGTCATGGAAACCATAGAGCTAGAAGACGGAAACTTTCACAATGTCATTATTCAATGGGACCCAATAACGGAAGTCTTTGAATACACTTTTACCCACTCGAATGGAACCGTTTACGCAGATCAAAAAACCATAGATCTAATTGCTCTAATCGGTAATAACATTGCGTTTTGGGGATTTACAGGATCAACAGGTGCAGCAAACAACCAACAGATGGTGCGTTTTGACAACAATTCTATTTGTGTAGTAGACGCTACTTTTCCGGTTTTTTTAGGAAATAATTACGCTACTGTGTCGGCCTCAAATACATTGGTTGCCGATGATATCTCTTATTTCTGTGGACAAATCCGTAGCGGTTTTTTCAATCTCGCGTATCATAACGGAGAGAATTATCAACCCAGGGTAGGAGATTACATCCTTTACAACAACTATTTTGCCGCTCCACAAGAACTCTTTGTAGGAAATGACATTGCCTATTTTAAAATGCAGGATTTCAACCAAATTATAGAAGTCAGAAAATCAGATGGGTTAATTCTAAACATTTACAGCTGCCCCTAAAGTTTGAACTAAAACGCAGCGGTTACATGCCTTTTATAGCATCCACGATAAATAAAATGCTTGGATTGTTATAGCGTTAATTGTCTGTAAGATCGCGAATATAGGCGCATTCTTCGTCTGTCCATTCTATAAAATCAACTCCAGTAAAGAAATCTTGTACTTCTCTTTGAAAGAGCGTGTATTCGATAGAACGTACATTGGGTGCCATAAGCCCGCCTCCAGCATGTGAAGCATTAAACACATCGTGTCCTAATTCGTGGTACATTAGAAAAATCTGTTCCCCAGTGGTCAGCCATCTGAACTTGCTTTCGTCGACGACAATAAGAACATAATCTTCACAAGAGCCGTTGGCGATGCCTGCAGTATTTCCGGGCAAGTCATCCGAGACAAAAGTGACTTCGGTTACATGGCTTAAGTCAATGTCAAACTGCGCAGCAGATTGCTGAAAAATGGTCCAATAGGAATCCAAAAGGTTGGGTCGTGCTTGACTATAAATGGGGTCGTTGTCATAATCCAACTCCACTTCTTCCTCTTCTGGAATTATTACTTCTGGTGTTACGGGGTCGTCTTCTTTACTGCATCCGTTAAGGAGGAGCAATGCGAAAAAAAGCGGCATAAACTTCTTCATGGTAATCATTTTTTCCAAAATTATGAGTTTTCACGGAATTTAAAAGGAGAAATGGAAGAGAATCTCTACAGCATTATTTGTTCCAAAAGTAAATAAGGGTTGCTATGGCAATGACAATAAATGCAATCGGAAGGCCTAGCTGAATAAGGTTTTCCCAAATGGGATTCA
>CBFIJA010000122.1:0-1774 GCA_965662875.1 Candidatus Arcticimaribacter sp. | reverse complement strand
AACCAGAGTCACTGCGGGGCGTATCTTGGGAAAAGATTGCCCCGCCAAAGACGTTAAAAAGTAGTGCATAAAAAAGCGCTAGCCGTTTCAATGGGAATGATTTAATTTATTTACTTTATTGATCAGCAAATTAGACTGAATGCATTTTAAGCTCACCCTATTTTCTCTTTGGTTCGTTTTGTTGTTGGGAACCATTACCGGCAGCCCTGCCCAGGAGTTTTCCTCCACTGAATTGCCCTTCCCGAAAGAAGAAAAAATGTTTCTCATTGCAAAAGGGGATACGTTAGTTGCCATTGGGGAAACGCAAAGTTTGTATACGATTGGAAATAAGATAATCCGACACCACAGTGTAGAAAAAGAGGTTGCCGCTGCTTCTACAGAAGTCCCGGTAAATTTTGAGTACTATACTCCCATTGCCGTAGAAGACAACACCTATTTTGTTGAAAATGGCTTGGGGAGAGTGTACCAGTGGTCCAACAATCGTTTTGAACGCCTGGACAAAAGTTTCTCCTTTCGCAATCATTTTGGGAGTAGCCTTTTTGAGCATCAAGGACAAATCTACAATTACGGGGGCTATGGTTTTTGGAACTTCCGCGACTTTATGATTCGCTACAGCGAAAAAATGCGAGAATGGAACATTCATGTGCACCCCACTAAAGAAGTGCCTCCCGGAAGGCAAAAACATTTCTTTCACAATACGAAAGACAAATTCATTGCATTTGGCGGAGAAGGCGGCAACGGCTTTCTCAAAGACATTTTTGCTTTCGATTTTACCCAAAATAAATTTGAGGTTTTGGGAGAGATCAACCCAGACTTTCCGTTTGCTATTGCCACGCGCTACCATGCGTACAAAAACAACAGTCGCTATTATTTGATGGATGATTTTCAATGGTTGAAATTGAATTTTAAGGACTTTACCTTTCAGCTAACGGACAAAATTCCGGGCTTGTCGGAACAGAACTTTGTTTCTAATCTTTTGATTCTAAAGGACACCCTTTATTTTATTTCGTTTAAAACAGGGAAACACCGGCTGAACTCCATACCCCTGTCTGCATTAAATACTCTTTTTGGTCCGCCTAAAAATTTAATTGAACTGAATCGTTTCAACCTGCTAGGCTATGTTCTTTTGGCGCTTTTTGGTCTGCTAATGCTGCGTTTTGCATTTGTTGTGCTCCGCTGGCGAAACATTAAAAAAACCACTCCACTGCTTCAAAATCGTTATCTGACGTATAAAAAATCCATCTTGATTTTTACAGAGGAAGAAAAAACGGTTTTTGAATGCCTGTTGCAAACGAATGGAGTTTCTTCAAAAGAATTGGCACAACTTCAATGCTATACGGAATACTCCAAAAGTTATCGTTCCATTGCCGCATTGAATGACATAAAAAGTCTTGGCGAAAAAATTGAAAGCGATAAAGCCATCAGCAAAGTTTTACAGCTTGAAAAGCTGACGGACGATGATGATCGCCGACACAAGCGCTACAAACTAAAAGGGCAAGCAAAGGTCTACCGCGGATGGGTGAATCACTACTTTAGATTTTAACCATAGCTTCGCTTCCTGACCCAAGATTCCCGATCCGTTTATATACTGTTTCACAAAAAAAATACAACTCAATTCAAAGCAATGCTCAACCGCATTGCAATGGACTTTAAATTGAGAATTATTTTATTCTTTTTTAGTTCAACCACCTCTCCCTCGTTTCCTGAAAAAGCCCCGTGCTCTAATGTAATGGAATCCCCAACGGCCACCCGATCAAAATCGGTAGGGGCAAAT
>CBFIJA010000121.1:0-1795 GCA_965662875.1 Candidatus Arcticimaribacter sp. | reverse complement strand
GCCTAACTTTTCCTATGCGCTGTTTCGTGTTTTATATCCTTTTTTGAAAAACCTCAGCGATCATTTAGGCTTAACTTCCGAAGAATTAGCACGATCCATGTACCGTGTGGTTATTGAAAAACAGCCTGGAAGAATTCTAGAGAACAAAGAAATTAAGGCGCTGGGGAAAGAATAGTCCTTAGCTATTTTAAAAAAATGAAGAGAATGCGATTCGCCCGATTAACTCTTTTGGTTCCATCTCAAGCTGTACCTCTAGAATGAATTTCCATGTATTGCGCTGCAATATTTTTAATCCCCACCAAGGGGTGAAAAAAAATAATTTGTTTTGGCACGATACTTGGTTTAATCCAAAAAAAAAATCAAGCTTTCTTATATCCATATAGAAATCTGTAAATTTGAAAATTATTGACTATATATATCATGAAAATTAAATTTTTACTAGGCGTTTTTGCGCTCGCAAGTTTTCTTTCCACCACAGCACTTTATGGCCAAGCCAATGTGACTTCATCGGGGATCTCTGTACAAGGGATTGCACGCGATGAAAACAATTCGGCGCTTGCCAATGAAGACCAGTTGGGTCTAAATTTTAAACTTTATTATCTCGATTCCAGCAATTCTGAACAAACTATTCTAAATCGAACGGGAAATGTAAGAACCGATGCTTTTGGTGTCTTTGCCTATGTAATTGAAATCTCAGAATCGGCATATATTAAAATCGCCAATACAGAAGCGTATTTAAAAATCAGTCAAGGTGATATAGTATTTACAAATGAAAAATTACATGCTGTCCCTTACGCTATATTTGCACAAAATGGTGCACCTACTGGAAGCATTACTGCCTTTGTAGGAGATTCTGATGAGATTCCGGAGGGATGGCTCCTTTGCAATGGAGATGCCATTCCAAACAATGCTTATCACCAACGATTACGGGATTTAGTCGGTGCAAATACCCCTGACTTAAGAGGTGTATTTTTACGTGCTACAGGAACTTATGATGGCAACCATACAGGCCCTACTTTGGGCGAATTTCAATCAGACGAATTTAAAGAACACAATCACAGTGTCGGTACACTTTCTACACTAACCGCAGGAAGTCACATTCACCCAATAAGAGCAGATGGGAACCCCACAGGAAACTCTGATAATGATGGCCATTCGGTTGTTGGTACTCCAAATGCTGACGAAGGACTTGTCGATTTTACAGATAATCAATGGTGGAGACCCATCGATTGGGCTGGGGAGCATACGCATCAAATCAGTGGAAATACTGGTATAACAGGTGGGGATGAAACTGAAACCAGACCTGTAAATTATGGTATCAATTGGATTATAAAAATTTAATTGGCGATGAAAAAGATTCTATTCAGTACAATGCTATTTTTTCAAGCAATTGCCTTTTCTCAAGCGATCGCTACCTCTTCAGGGATTTCTGTTCAAGGGGTGTTAAAGGATACTTCAGGAGCACCGCTTGCCAATTTATTACAAGCTTCATTAGATTTTACAATCTATTATTTGGATGATAATGAAGATGATGGGGAAGTTATAATTACTTCAATAACCGATGGTGTAAACACCAATGAATTTGGTGTTTTTTCTTACGTTGTCAATCTAGATAGCACAACAATTAGTAGCATAGCTTTTTATCAAACTTACATGAGGATTTCCAGTGGGGGAAGTGAAATTTTTGATCAAAAACTCTATTCCGTTCCTTATGCTACGCATGCCAAAAATGGCTATCCAGCAGGAACTATTCTTCCTTACATGGGCAGTAATTTACCCTCAGGTTGGTTATGGT
>CBFIJA010000120.1:0-1830 GCA_965662875.1 Candidatus Arcticimaribacter sp. | reverse complement strand
CTAGCAATAGAGTGTTTAAGAGCTGCTCTTCTTTTGTTACCCGCGCATATACTATTTTGATGACCAATCTATAGAGTGAAAGCAGCGATAAACTAAAGTAAAAGAGCAACAAGAGGTAGTTCAATGTCGCTCGGGATGAGGCGCCTATATAAATTGCATAAATCAATAGGGTGGCTAACAGCCCAGAAGTAATTTTTCCGATGTCTATCACGGTAGTAAAGCGCAATAGCATGCGATATCCTCTAAATGCAGTAATGCATATAATGGCCAAAGCAATGTATAAGATCTGATCTTTTCGGCTGGTAAAGACCAAATCAGAACTGTTTAAATACAGGAGCAATTCTGTAGCAATTCCAAGGCACAGGGTGTCCAACAGGTATGCATAGCGTTGAGAATAGTGGTATTTGAAAATTCGTTCAAACATACTGCTAAAATAAAGCTTTTATCTGAGCTTGGATGCGGTCTTTGTCTTGTAAGGTGAGGTTACTTCCAGATGGCAGACACAATCCTTTTAAAAATAAGTTTTCTGCAGTCGTGCTCCCAAAATAAGGTGCGTCTTTGAACAGGGGTTGTAAGTGCATGGGTTTCCATAACGGACGACTTTCTATATTTTCCTTCTCCAAATGCAAGCGAAGCTGCTCGGCAGAAAATCCAGCTTGGCTTTCATCCACTGTAATGCAACTCAACCAGCGATTGGAATAGCTCCCTTCCGGCTCCGCTAAAAATTCTACCCCTGAGCAGGAAGCAAAAAGGGTTTCGTAAAAAGAGTGATTTTTGCGTTTTGCCTGAACCCGATCTTCCAAGACCTTTAATTGGCCGACCCCAATGGCAGCGGACACATTGGACAATCTGTAATTGTACCCCAGGGTTTTGTGCTCGTAATGCGGTGCATTTTCTTTGGCTTGTGTAGCTAGAAAGCGAGCATTTGATATGGCTTCTTCATTGTTTGACACCAGGGCACCCCCACCTGAGGTGGTGATGATTTTATTTCCGTTAAAACTCAATACCCCAAAGTCTCCAAAAGACCCACATGGCTTTCCTTGATAGACCGATCCTAGGGCTTCTGCAGCATCTTCTATCAGCGGGATTTCATACTTTTTGGATAGGGCTATCAAAGCCTCCCACTGCGCGGGCATACCGTATAAATCTACGGCAATGATGGCTTTGGGCTTTTGATTCTTTTGAATGTAATGTTTAATGGCTGTTTCTAAAGCCGCTGGGCAAATGTTCCAAGTCTGGGGTTCAGAATCGATATAAACCGGCAGTGCTCCTTGGTAGAGAATAGGATTCGCGGAACCCACAAAAGTCAGGGACTGACAGAGAACTACATCTCCTTTTTCTACCCCCAGTAGCTGTAATGCCAAGTGGATGGCTGCCGTTCCAGAATGTAAGGCAGCACATGCTTGGGTGTGCGTACGTTCTGCTAAGGCTTTTTCAAACTGCTGCAAAAAAGGCCCTACAGGTGCAATCCAGTTGGTTCTAAAAGCCTCTTGGACGTTTTGCCATTCTTCTTCTCCCATGTGTGGAGAAGACAACCATATCTTAGAATTCTCAGCCATTAGTTGATTTTTTTTCCGGGTACTCCCATGATCAAAGCACTGTTTGGAATGTCTTTGTGAACAACCGCCCCGGCTCCTACAACTGCATTCTTTCCAATCCGGATGTTGGGCAATACAATGGCACCGGCGCCGATTAAACTTCCTTCGCCTACCGAAACGTTTCCGCATAAAGTGGCGCCTGGAGCAATATGAACGAAGTCACCAATTTTGCAGTCGTGATCTACAGAAGCCTTGGTATTGATAATGCAATGTTCCCCTATTTGCGTACCGC
>CBFIJA010000119.1:0-1854 GCA_965662875.1 Candidatus Arcticimaribacter sp. | reverse complement strand
GGTGAGTGCTGCCCGAAGTAGAGGAATAAAAATCATCATTGACTTTGTTGGAAATCACACCTCAGATCAGCATCCCTGGTTTACGGCTTCAGCAGCCAACAGCTCCAAACGCGATTGGTACATTTGGCGCTCTAGTGCACCGGATTTTAACGGGCCCTGGGGACAAACCGTTTGGCATGAAAGAAATGACGCTTACTATTACGGGATTTTTTGGGGCGGAATGCCCGATTTGAATTACAACAACCAAGAGGTAACCAACGAAATAAAAAACACGGTTCGCTTTTGGAAAGAAGACATCGGGGTAGATGGCTTTCGTATTGATGCTGTTAAACACTGGATAGAAAACGGAAGCAACCAAGAAAACACCAGTGAAACCTTAAGCTGGTGGAGGGATTTTTATGCATTTCAGAAAACGCTAGACCCCGGTTTGATGACCGTTGGGGAAGCCTGGACGTCAACGCAGAACATTGCACCCTATACAGACAACCGCTTGGATTATTGCTTTGAGTTTGATTTAGCCAACGCTATCCTTAACGGAGTAATCAATCAAAACGGTTCTGGAATTGCCAATAAAATGAACGAAATACTTTCCGCCTATCCCGCTGGACAATTTGGAACCTTTTTAACCAATCACGATCAAGACAGAAGTTTTTACCGCTTGGGACAGAATCTTTCTCGGGCGAAGTTAGCGGCCAGTCTATTGTTGTCGTTGCCGGGGGTTCCCTATTTGTATTACGGCGAAGAAGTTGGAATGCTAGGACAAAAACCCGATGAAGACATTCGCCGGCCCATGCAGTGGTCAAGCGATGCCAACGCAGGCTTTAGCAGTCAGACCCCATGGCATCCGCTGAATGTAAATTATACCGAAGCCAACGTCGCCACCCAAAGCCAAGACGACAATTCCCTTTGGCGCCATTACCAAAAATGGATTGCTGCACGCAACGCTTCCCCAGCATTGCGCAAAGGAAGCTACACCGCTGTAAATGCCGGAACAAACGCAGTTTTTTCCTTCTTGCGGACATTGGAAAACGAAACTCCAATGCTGGTGCTCCACAACCTCTCTGTTCAGGAGAGAACAGGCTTTGACCTGAACACAAATCAATCTGACCTGCCCGCAGGGAATTACACCCTTAGATCGCAAGAAGACGCTTCTGAGTTGGGTAGCCTAAGCGTTGAAAGCAACGGAAGCTTCTCCATCAGCCTAAGCGCGTTGACCCTTCTTGGGCAGCAGTCTCTTATCGTTTCACTACATTCGTCCTAACATGACAGCAAACCCATTCAGCACATCTCCTTTTCAGCCACAATCGTCTACAGAAGTAGTGTCTACTTACCTGCATCCAGACGGATTGTTTTATGTGGAACTCAATCGACCCGAAGTAAAAAACGCATTCAACGGCCAGCTCATCCAAGAGTTGATTTCCATCCTCGAGGAAACCGAAGAACGCGATGACATCAGCGTGCTGATTCTTTCTGGAAAGGGCGATGCTTTTTGTGCCGGTGGAGATTTGAATTACATGAAAAGCATTGGAAAAAACGCTTTTGAAGAAAACAAAACGGATGCCCTACAAATGGCGTATTTGATGCAATGTTTACACGAATACCCAAAGCCCACCATTGCACGCGTCCAAGGGGCCGCTTTTGGAGGAGGCGTCGGATTGTTATCTTGCTGTGATATGGCGTTTGGGAGTGAAAAAACTAAAATTTGCCTCAGTGAAGTTCGCATTGGCATGATTGCAGCAACCATAGGGCCTTATGTTTTAAAAGCCATTGGCCCACGCAATGCGCACCGCTATATGCTTTCAGCAGAAATCCTTGCTGCAGAAGAAGCAAAAACCGTCGGCTTTCTCAGTGATG
>CBFIJA010000118.1:0-1967 GCA_965662875.1 Candidatus Arcticimaribacter sp. | reverse complement strand
CTACTTTTTTGGCTTCCTATTTTTATTACTTTGATCCATAAAAAAACGGCTAATATTAACAATAGTGCTGCCGTGAGGTACTCCATTGGACCGTCTTCTTGTATTGCTTTTTTGTATAGTCTTGGGGAGATAAAATAGACCGCAATCGTTAATACTACCAATATTGTGCCCCCGTTTGTGATCCATTTGAGTGTCTTTTCCATAGCACCATTAGATTTAATTTTTGGTGTATTGTATTTTACCTTTTAATCGCCTTGTGCTGCCAGTACTTTATTCTTATTAAAATGCGAGCTTTCATAGCAATACTAAAACCAAAGCACATGCTGTATAAAAGTATATAAAAATATACAAAAAAACAATGCTTTTACATATCAAAGAGATACTGGAATTTAAAATAGAGCTGGCTGTCTTGGATAGGATAATTGCGTTGGTTTTCTAGACGCGAATAACCATTTGTTCCCCCAATGTAAAAAATGGTAAAGGGGTTGGGGTTCCATTTCAGTAAGGGCTGAAAAAAGAAAGCTTTGTCAAAGTCGTTGTATTCCCCAATCAAGCGGAAAGAGAGGTTTTGATTGAATTGGTAATTGGCGTTGAACCGACTGATGTAGCCCTTGAAGTAAAGGCTGTTGTCTTCTTTTGAACGCAGCTCACTGTAGCGCAAACTGGGGCTTAGACGTATTTTAGGACTTAGCTGAAAGTTATTGAATGTCCCCACAAATAGAGCATTTCCCACACTGGGATCGTCTTCGTCGTAACGGATGGATTCTGATACCGACACAAAGGCTCTAAGGTTGATGTTCTCCGAAGGGTTGTAGCCGTTAAACATACTGATTTCAGTCATGTTACGGCCTACAAAACCAACAAATTCTTCGTTTACAATGTGGATGAAATTAAATCGAGTCGTGAAATTTCCTTTCCACTGAATGAAGGTGTTGTTAAAAACGTCAAAGTATTTGCGTAGGCGATTGTAGTTAAAGGTAAACTCCGATCCTACATTGACATTCAGCCGTTGTACCCAGCCGTCTTTATTTTTGGGGTAGTGGGTATAAGCATGGGAGAGTTCCATGTTGCGGATGCTGTTTTGGGTAACAAAGCCTAATGGAGCTTCGTAATGGGGGGAATAATGCGAATAGTAGAATTCTGTATTCCAATTGCGCGTATTGCGTTCCAAAGAGAGAAACAGGCCGTCTCCTTCTTTCTTTTCGCCGTCTAGGCGAAGGCTTTTTCCAGCGACAACTTCATCACTGTCAATCCAATCCGCTGTGGGTTCTTGTATCACACTTTTACTGACTTCAAAGTTTAAGGTATAGAGCTCGGCAAAACGCAAAAGTCCGTTAACGCCAATGACATGACCGTTTCCTCCTCCTTCAAAAAAGCGATTGGTGGACAGCAACCCAACATAGGACCCTTTGTCAAAGGTACGCTGGTAACTGAAAATGTTGGAAAAGGCTTTTCCACCTTCTCCTGCGGTAGAGCCATTTTCTCCTGCAATGAGGTAGGGAGAGGCTTGATCATAGGCCGCCAACCAATAGACTCTTTGATTGTCGCCTTGGTGGATGAGTTTGGTAGAGGCCAACGGGTCATTGATGGTACGGGTATAGACGGTATTCAAATTGGAATTGATGATTTCATTTCCTTCATTGAAATAGGGGCGCCGCTCTTGGAAAAAGAGCGCAAAGGTGGTGTTGGCGTTTACCTGAGAGACGTCTGCTTCTACTTGAGAGAAGTCAGGGTTTAGCGCGAATTCTAAAGAGCTAAGGCTATTGAGATCAAACAGTCCGCTGAGCCCAACATTTCCAACGGGTTTTCCGTAGCTAAACCCGCTGTCGTTTTGTTCGCCTGAAAGTCCGCCAAAGACATAGGGAAGTAAGTTGACTCGGTTTTTGGCTTCTACGTTTTTTAAAACCATTTCATCCGGAGTTTGACAAACAACACAGGGGTTGTTTCGGTCCAGACGAAAGTTGATG
>CBFIJA010000117.1:0-1981 GCA_965662875.1 Candidatus Arcticimaribacter sp. | reverse complement strand
GGAGCGTCTTCAGTAGGAGGTGAAAAATTACATACAATGGAAACATGAGGGCGATGCTCTTTTTTTTGTGCTCTGTAAGAGGTCATCCAAGCCCCACTTCGCTTCCCTTTACGTGGGTGAAAATCAGCATAGAATAAAGAAAGAAAAGCATCGTTCTTATAGACTTCATAGCACACTACTTCTGAATGATAAGTAGGGATATTTTCAGCGACCTTAAATTGAAGGCCATAAAGTTTATAAACAATAGCAAAAAGCCCCTCTAGAACTTTTGGAAGTGGGAGATAAGGTTTTAAGGCTTGCTCGTCTAAGTCAAATCTTTCTTTTTTTATTTTTTCAGCCACAAAAGCCGTATCCCATTTTTCAAGCTTTTCATATCCTAGTGTTGATTGGGCGTAAGTCTCCATTTCTTGCCACTCTTTTTTGGCTACTGGATGGGCTTTGTCTTTTAGTTGGTTAAGAAAGTCAATAACCTGAGTTTTGGACTGTGCCATCCGTTCCTCTAAAATGAAAGCAGCATGAGAAGAGTAGCCTAAGAGTTGTGCGCGTTCTTGCCTCAGTTGCACGAGTTCAAGAATTATTTTTTCGTTATTGTTGTCGTTTTGTTGAAAGCCTCTTTTTCCAAAAGCTTCACTCATCTCTCTGCGTAGTGCTCGATTCTCGGCATAGGTCATAAAAGGCAAATAGCTGGGGTAGTCTAGACTAAACATCCAGCCTTCTTGTCCTTTCTCTTCTGCTCTTTTTTTCGCTTGAAATAAAGTGTTTTCTGGAACCCCTTTGAGTAAGTCTTCCTCTTTTACATGCAGGTTGTACGCGTTGGTGTCATTTAAAACATGCGTTCCAAAGGTCAGGGAAAGTTGTGCAAGTTTTGCATCAATCGCTCTGAGTCGCTTTTTTTGAGCGTCGTTTAGAAGTGCTCCGTTACGGACAAATCCCTTGTACTCTTTTTCTAAAAGTGTGGTTTGTTCCTCGGTTAATTCAAGGTCTTTTATATTTTGATAAAGTTCCTTTATGCGAATAAATAAAGCTTCGTTTAAACGAACATCATTTTGGAAAGCAGACAATTCTGGTGCAATTTCTTGGGTTACATTTTGCAATTCTGCTGAGGTTTCGGCGCTGTTTAGGTTAAAAAGAATGCCTGTGATAATCCCCAGGTGTTCTCCACAGGCTTCAAGTTTTTCAACGGTGTTTTCAAAACTTGGTGCTTCCTTTTGTTCTGCAATTTTTTCAATTTCTGTTCTTGCTTTTGAAATTTGTTGCAGGATGGCCGGTTTAAAATCTTCTGTATTTATTTGATCAAAAGGGGCAGCTTGATGAGGGGTCTGAAAAGACTGTTCTAATATATTTTCCAAAAGAGTACTTAAGAGTTTAAATCATTTGACGCTTCAATCACTTTTTTCTTTAAATCAGATTTAAAAGCCAATAGGGTTTCAAGAATTTCGGGTTGAGCACTTCCTAAAATTTGCGCGGCTAAAATGCCTGCATTTTTCGCTCCGTTTAGTGCTACTGTAGCTACAGGTACTCCACCGGGCATTTGTAAGATAGACAAAACAGAATCCCAGCCGTCGATAGAATTACTTGATTTAACTGGAACACCAATCACGGGCAATGGTGTAAGGGCTGCAATCATCCCCGGGAGATGCGCTGCACCTCCAGCACCAGCGATAATTACTTTTATTCCTCTTTTATGAGCTTCAGTGCCATAACCCATCATTTTTTCTGGAGTCCGGTGTGCGGATACGATGTCTACTTCTGCTTCAATCCCCAATGATTTAAGGACATCAATCGCTTCTTGCATTACGGGTAAATCTGATTTGCTCCCCATGATGATTCCAATTTGTGCCATATTATTGTGTTCTAACGGTTAGTAGTTTTTTTACTTTTTCTGCACGTTCACGTGCTTTGTCTATTGTTGGGTCAACAATGGTGACATGTCCCATTTTTCGGAACGGACGCGTTTCTTTTTTTCCATAGATGTGTGGGG
>CBFIJA010000116.1:0-2005 GCA_965662875.1 Candidatus Arcticimaribacter sp. | reverse complement strand
TCCTAAACCTGAAAAGTCAGACAAGTCATTTTTTGAAAAAGTTAAAGACATGTTTGCATAAAACTTTGTGGTTTAAAAAAATGTAGTATATTTGAACTGCACATCTTTGTGCAATTTTTCTTTTTCATAGCAATTTTTTCCCATCCTTGATTTATTTAAGGGTGGGTTTTGTTTTTTTAGATATCTTTGGTCTAATGCCGTTATTTATCTATGGACAAACTCATTGAATTTTTTGAATATCAAATAAAGATTGGAAATGTATCTTTTCCTGTAAAATCCGTCTTTATACTTGTATTTGTTTTTCTTTTTACGCGTTTTTTACTTCGTTTACTCCGCAAGTTGGTCCTCAAAGGTTTGTCAAACGAAAAGCGGATAAAGTTTCAAAGTGTTTTTACTTTTTTCAATTATTTTATTTATTTGGTTGTCATCTTGGTGACATTTGATACCATTGGAGTAAAGATAACAACCATATTTGCTGCTTCTGCTGCTTTATTGGTAGGTGTTGGTTTGGCTTTGCAGACCTTTATTCAAGACATCATTTCTGGGATTTTCATCATTGCAGATCAAGCTGTTCATGTGGGGGACATCATTGAAGTAGAAGGAAAAGTAGGTCGGGTAGAAGACATTACACTACGCACTACAAGAGCCATTACCATTGACAACAAAGTTTTGGTCATCCCCAATCATAAATTCATGACCACCATTTTATACAATTGGACTGAAAACGGAGTCTTGACGCGTGAACAAATACAAGTCGGAGTAGCCTATGATAGCAATCCCCAAGAAGTAAAAGCGCTTTTAACAGCTGTAGCCCTTAAGCACCCAAAAGTTTTGAAAAAACCAGCGCCTACTGTTTTGCTCTCTGATTTTGGGGACAACGCTCTTATCATGACTGTCTATTTTACCTTAAACAACAGTTTTAATTCGAATGCAGTTAAGAGTGATTTACGCTATGCCGTTTTTGATGCATTAAAAGAAAATAACATAACCATTCCGTTTCCTCAACGCACGGTTTGGATGTCTCAGACCCCAACCCAAGTATGACAAAAATACTCATTATAGAGGACGAAGAACCCATTAGAAGAGTGCTAAAGCGCATATTGTCCGAAGAAGACGATACCTATGCGATAGACGAAGCAATGGATGGTTTAGAAGGCGGTAAAAAAGTCCTAAAAAACGAATACGACCTTATTCTTTGTGACATTAAAATGCCTCATAAAGACGGATTAGAAGTGTTGAGTCAAGCAAAAAAAGAAGGTGTTTTCACTCCATTTATTATGCTGACAGGACATGGAAACATAGAAACTGCAGTAGAAGCAATGAAGCTAGGTGCTTATGATTTTATTCCGAAACCTCCTGATTTAAATCGCCTATTGATTGCCGTTCGAAATGCCTTGGAAGTAAAAAATCTGGTGCAAGAAAATGTACAGTTAAAAAAGAAAATCGCCAAAGGCTATACCATGATTGGCAATTCTGAACCGCTAAAGCGGGTTCAAGACGTAATCGATAAAGTGGCACCAACCCAAGCTCGTGTGCTCATTACCGGTCCCAATGGAACAGGAAAAGAACTTGTAGCCCATCACATACATCAGAAGAGTGATCGTTCTTCTGCACCTATGATTGAGGTGAATTGCGCAGCAATTCCTTCTGAACTCATCGAAAGTGAGTTGTTTGGTCATCTCAAAGGAGCATTTACCTCTGCCGTAAAAGACCGCAAGGGTAAATTTGAAGCTGCACAAGGAGGAACTTTATTTTTAGATGAAATCGGTGATTTATCACTTCCCGCACAAGCCAAAGTACTTCGCGCATTGCAGGAAAATAAAATTCAACGCGTCGGAAGCGACAAAGACATTAAAGTCGATGTTAGAATTTTAGCAGCCACAAATAAAAATCTAAAAGAAGAAATTGAAAAAGGAAAGTTTAGAGAAGATTTGTACCATCGTTTAGCGGTAATTCTAATCGCGGTTCCTGCTTTAAAAGATCGCTTGGAGGATATCCCCGATTT
>CBFIJA010000115.1:0-2101 GCA_965662875.1 Candidatus Arcticimaribacter sp. | reverse complement strand
CGTACTTTAAAGAATCGCGCAACAGCGTAGTGATGATTTGTTTGTTGAAAGCAAAGCCTACGTCCTCTTGGGTTTGTCCCGCAGGAATTCCATAATAGGGCATGATTTGACCCGTATGGGCAGGAAAAGCTCCTTTTGTAAAAGGGGTTAGGTGGTAATCGAAATTATTGCCCGGGTAAGCCTGTTCACTGCCATAAGGAAAATGCGCATCTTCCCCGTTTTTTTGCGGGCCACCTCCGCTAAAATGTTTTGTCATGCAAATGACACTTTCTGGACTCAGGGTATCTCCTTGAAATCCTTTGATATAGGCATAAGTCATTGCGGCTGAAAGGTCAGCATCTTCTCCAAAAGTCCCGTTGATTCTTCCCCAGCGGGGCTCGGTAGCCAAGTCCGCCATCGGATGCAAGGCCAAGCGTATGCCTGCCGCTTTGTAATCTTCTCGAGCCATTTCCCCAAACATTCGAACCAATGTAGTATCGCGCGTAGCGGCCAAACCAAGGGATGTCGGCCATTGGCTAAAGGAAGGCGTGTAAATAGAAGCCCCAGGGTTTTTATCGGTTCCATGGCGTGGATCGGTCGCAAGGGTTACAGGAATTCCCAATCGGCTGCGTTCGGCAATCTTTTGTAAGGCGTTGTTGTAATGGGCTAATATGTCTGCAGGGTAGCTGTTGACAATATTAAAGTGATTCATATTTTCCGCTACGAGCAATTTTATGTTAGGCGGGAGAATAAAGGAAAAAACCGTTTCCATTTCATTGGTGGAAAGTACGGGCATGTCCATAGGATTCCCTTCCGAGGACATCCCAACCATAGTGATGAAGAGCATTCCCGCTTTTTCTTCCAATGTCATTTGCTTTACTAAATCTTCCACACGCGCCTCTACAGCAGCGCGATTGTCTTCGTAAACGTCCAAACGGCCATTTTTATTCAGGTCTCTATAAGTGTGTCCTTCCTGCGTTAAAATCGTTGCGGAGGGCCCCAGTTGGTCATAGAGGGCATTGATTTTTTGTTTTTTACCAAAGTAAAACCCACCGGCACTCAAAAAGGCCAGTGCGAGTAGAATTACAATTCCACCAAGTATTTTTTTTAACATCTTATTTTTTTTTAGATAGGTAATGGGTTAGAAATGAAGCCGATACAAATGCAATCCCGCCATAGAGGTAAGGGGTGTCTATAAAGCTGAGTTTTGAATGCAAGTAATACACTTCGAAAAAACAAAGCGCAGCCAGTAAAAGGAAAAAGATCTTTAAAAATTTCATGCACTCAAGGTAAAAAATTCCTCCTTCTGAAAACAACTCATGCCAAAGATTTGTTTACTTTTAAATAAAAATACATGCATTTTTTATATTTCTTACTGACTACATTATTCTTTCAGCCTGCTCCTTTTGAAGGAACTTGGGTAAACATCGACGACGAAACCGGAGTTGAAAAATCTGAAATTACCCTCTACCTCGAGGACGGAAAACTCTACGGCAAAATAGACAAGCTGTTATTGCCCGAAGACCAAGGGAAAGTATGCACCAATTGCAAGGGCAAAGAAAAAGGCAAGCCCATCGAAGGCTTGGTTATTGTAAAGGGCCTAAGCAAAGAGGGAGACAGCTGGACCGATGGAGAAATCATGGATCCAGGCAACGGAAAATCATACGATTGCACCCTTACTTTACAAGACGATAACACCTTAAACGTTCGCGGTTACTTGGGCTTTTCATTTTTGGGTCGTACTCAAATCTGGAAGCGAAAATTATAGATTCAAGCTGCGCATTTCTTCCATAAAGGCATCTGCATAATTGTCTCTTTGGGGGTCTATTGCAATGTACCGCATAAAGGTGCTTTCCCGGCTATGACCAGTCATCTGCATCAAGAGTGGGGTAGGGATTTTGCCAAAAAAATTGGTGGCAAAGGATCGCCGTAAATCGTGGGCTGTGATGATTTTATATTTTGGAAAAAGGCCCAATTCCTTTCGCTTTCTTTTTCCGTCAAAACGATAGGCTTTTACCATTTGATTGATGCCCGCCTTACACAACACTTCTTTCAATAAGCGATTGAATTTATTTGCGGGCAGAGCTGTAGGAAAGGCAGTGGTCAAAATCTCTATGGCCTT
>CBFIJA010000114.1:0-2153 GCA_965662875.1 Candidatus Arcticimaribacter sp. | reverse complement strand
CTGAAGATACGCGCCGCATTGGCCATATGGTCTTCTAGGTTATTGTATTCTTTATCGACAAGGTTACTGTCATAGATGCGTGCATTTTTTGTAAAATCCTTAAAAGTTCCTTCCATACTTCCATTTTCAAGGTGGTAGTATACTTTCCGAACTTTTCGAATGTTTTCATGGTCTTTGTAAATGACTCCATTGGAAATGGTTTCATTGGAAAGGCTCCATTTTTGCCATGCTGCTTTATTGTCTGCATAGAGCATTCTCCTGATTTTTTTTCCGCTTTCATCAAAGATATAGGTTGCGTTTAGTGGCGTTTTAATTTTGAAGCCATTGTTTTTGTCCCAAGCGGTAAACATTTTATATGTCATGACATATACTCCAGAATCTTTAAATTCAATGGCATCTGAATAGGCACTGCCTCTGTCTTTGATGGAAATATGCTCAAAGTTGTTTTTCATGTAATTTACCCGTCCTGCTAGAGCATTGAAATCCCCGGGTTTTTTGTTGGGATTGTTTGACATGCTGTCCCACATCAAAAAATCATCGGATACCAAAGATTTCAAGGCGTCTACATCTCCAGAGACATAGGCCTCATGAAAGGCATCTACCACGCCTATAGCGGGATGTTTGTCGTAAACTTTTCCGTTGACATTTTTTTGAGCCCATGCAAATAGGGGCAAGCACAAAAGTGCAAATACTACTTTTTTCATTTGTAATTGGTTTATGGTTATGAAATAAAGTTACTAATTTCAATGGAATCGTTTACTACATTCTATTTTTTTGAATCCCTAACTGCGCTGAATATCCTCCCTCCTTGCTGTTTAAGCGGATTTTATAAAACCGTGGAGTTATTTTCTTGAAAAAGAGACAAGAAAAAACCCTCCATAAAGGAGGGTCAAATACGTTACTTTTGTATTCGAATTATTGAATTCTTTTAAGAATTTGTACTTCAAAATCGCGAACTTCCTCAACCTCTCCACGTTCTTGGATCAATTGTATAAATTTTGAGCTTTTTTCAAGTTTGTCGTACAACATTAGGTGATCCTCGGTATCTTTCCCTGTAAGAACTACCCAGTGTGTGGCTCCGTTGGGTCGGCCAATGTCATAGGTGCCAAAACCAACAACTCTCCCCTCAAAATCTTTTTCAAATTGCTTAACGATTTTGTCATGTGCCGTTTTGAATTGATTTTGATCTGTTACTTTAATGTCCCAAATGTGTACACTGGGATTTTCTTCTGTGTCTCCTTCCTTCCAGCTTAGAATTCTTCCGGAATATCCACTCCCCCATTCATCAATATAATTTTGCATTCTAGCCCAAAAGGCATCGCCTTTATCATCGCTGATCGCATCTTCATCCACTAAATCTACGCCTAGGGTAGACATAAAAACAAGTCGATGCGTCATGCCATTGTTATTTCCACTTCGGAAACGTTCCAAGACGACTCCACCTTGATTCATTTTGACTTCTTTAAAAACATTGTCAAAGGCTTTTGTAATGTTGTCTTGTGTGAAAGGGTTGACTTTAATCTCAATCGCAGAGAAAGCCATTGTTTGTGCAGTAAGTGCCATTGAGCATAAAAGTGCACTTAAAAAAAATACTTTTTTCATTTTAAATTGGTTTATGGTTATGCTCTAATTTACACAATTATTTTAAATCGTAGAAAGTTTAATTTGTGCCCTGAAGCTTTTTTTCGGGTTTTTAAGGCCTAAATGCACCGCGATACTTGGCGGAATTATGGGGCGCAGATGTTTAAACTATTTGTATGTTTGTGCAGACGATTTTAATCTACATCTTCTCCTATTACGATCCCCTTTAAAACCAATTTTTCTCAACCAAAACAAATGAAATATTTAAAAATTGCCGTTAAAGCCTTGCTGTATTTCTTCCTTATCTTATCTACTTCCCTTTTTGGGTTTTATGCTTTTTACAATGAGGCACTTCCAGCAGGAAAACAAGGAGCAGAAGCGGATGCACTCGCTAAAGAGCTGTTCAATGCCTTAAACTACGAGGCCTATAAAGAACTTGATTACATCGAGTGGAAATTTTCCCGACTCGGAAAAGAACACAGCTATCAATGGGATAAAAAGAAAGGCCGTTGTCAGGTAACCATCGACAGTGTGTCTGTAGAATTAAACACTGTATTTCCTTATAAATCGGA
>CBFIJA010000113.1:0-2176 GCA_965662875.1 Candidatus Arcticimaribacter sp. | reverse complement strand
CATGTATGGCGAAAACCCCTGCCTCAGATCATGAAGGAATTCATCATGGACCCTATAGGTGCAAGCCCTACATGGCGTTGGTTTGGCTATAGAAATTCTTGGACTGAAATGGACGGCTTAAAGATCCAATCCGTTTCTGGAGGAGGACATTCTGGAGGTGGGTTGTTTATAAACACTCTAGATCATGCTCGTTTTGGGTTGCTTTTTTTAAACAAAGGCAAGTGGAAAGATAAACAATTGATCAGCAAAGAGTGGATACAACGCGCAACCACACCACTCGCTCCTTATCCCAATTATGGTTACATGTGGTGGTTGAATCAAAAAGCCGGAACACGCTATTGGCCCGGTGTACCAGAAAACGTATACTATGCTGCAGGCTTTGGCGGAAACTACATTGTCATCTCTCCTGACCATAACCTCGTTATTGTTACCCGCTGGTTAAATCCTAAAGGGGCTGGGGAATTTGTCGCGAAAGTTTTAACCGCAGTACAATGAAAATATCACTTCCAGAAGCCAAGGCTTACGTCTTTGATATGGACGGAACCCTAACGGACAATATGCATTACCATCATAAAGCATGGATGCAATTTATTGAAGAGAAACAGTTGGGAATCGATGCAGAAACCTTTGAACGCGACTACCACAAGGGGACCCTCATTGAGGTTATGGCTCTATTTTTTCCCCATTTAAAAACCGAAAATGAACTTCGTAAGCTAGGGGATGAAAAAGAAGCCTTGTACCGCACTACCTATGGCCATTTGTTGAAGCCCATGCCTGGATTGCATGCATTTTTTAATGCACTTAAAACAAAAGATGTCCCTTTAGGCTTAGCTACTATGGGTGACCAAAACAATATTGAAATGACCCTGGCCCAATTGAAAATTCAATCCTATTTTCACAGCACTACAGGGGGGGATCAAGTAAAAAAAGGGAAACCACATCCTGAAATTTTTTTAACTGCAGCAAGAAAATTAAAGGTTGCGCCTGAAAATTGTTTGGCGTTTGAAGACACTCAATCTGGGATTTTCGCTGCCCGAGCAGCAGGGATGCAAGTGGTGGGGATAGCTACTCAATTTTCAGTTGAAAAACTATTGGATCTGGGTTGTGTCAGTGCCTTAAAAAACTACGATACTATTGTTGTAAAATAACAAATTGGCGCAGTCCATTTTCCGCTAAAACCCAAGGCTTTATCGATCTTTTTTTGTTCAATCAAAATGCATTCTAAACAAAAACACCTGCTCAATTGAGCAGGTGTTTTCCTTCAATTTTTATCAAAATAAGTATTATCCCTTAAGGCTTGCGGATAAATATTCACGATTCATACGGGCGATATTTTCCAAAGAAATCCCCTTTGGACATTCTACCTCACAGGCTCCAGTATTGGTACAATTTCCAAAGCCCTCGTCGTCCATTTGTTTTACCATATTTAGAACGCGGTCAGTCGCTTCTACTTTTCCTTGCGGCAGCAAAGCATACTGCGATACTTTTGCCGAAACAAACAACATGGCAGAAGCATTTTTACAGGTCGCTACACAAGCACCACAACCAATGCAAGTCGCTGCATCAAAAGCTTTATCTGCATCGTGCTTGTCGATAGGAATGGCGTTGGCGTCCTGGGTATTTCCAGAGGTGTTTACACTCACAAAACCTCCTGCATGCTGAATACGATCAAAAGCGGAACGGTCAACAGCCAAATCTTTTACAACGGGAAAAGCATTGGCGCGAAAAGGTTCAATGGTGATGGTGTCTCCATCCTTAAACTTACGCATATGCAGTTGACAGGTAGTGACCAAACGATCTGGACCATGGGCTTCTCCGTTAATGTACATTGAACACATCCCACAGATTCCTTCTCTACAATCGTGATCAAAAGCTACTGGGTCTATTCCTTGTCCAATGAGTTGTTCGTTTAAAACATCCATCATTTCTAAAAAAGACATATCTGGAGAAACATTTTCTATAGGATAAGTCTCTATACTTCCGGTGGCATCAGCGTTGGCTTGTCGCCATATCTTTAGTGTTAAATTCATAGTTCTATTTGTATGAACGTGTTTTTACTTCAATTTCTTCATAGTTCAAATCTTCTTTGACTAAAACGGCCTCTGAAGGCTCTCCTTTATATTCCCAAGCAGATACAAACGTAAAGTTTTCGTCATCGCGCAAAGCTTCTCCCTCT
>CBFIJA010000112.1:0-2226 GCA_965662875.1 Candidatus Arcticimaribacter sp. | reverse complement strand
TTCAAATTTTTTCGTGAAACGCGTATGTCTTGTTCAAGATCCTCACAAATCACAAACCCATTTCCATTAGAAGTAACTTGTAATACCCCAACTTTATATTGTGCTGCTTCTTGGTTTAAAGTATATTTTCCTCGAGCCGGAGAACGAAGCGTTTTTTCTTGTACACATAAACTCATTACTTTTACCAACTCATTTCGCGTTTTGGTGTCTTGTATTCCCAAGACAGAAGCAACCTGTTTGTAGTTGTATGTTTTTTGAGGATTGGACCTAAAAAAAGAAATTACTTTTTTTTCTAAGGATTTGAATTTACTTTTCTTCTTTTTGTTCATTTGGTACAAAGCTAATCTATTCTACCTCAACACAGATTAACTTTATTCACAACTATACCATTTAATATTTTTTCTTTTTTAATAATTTAAAATTTAATGGTGTATATGATGTAGTGTGAATAGCGGTATTTCTTTTTTCTGTTTTCTTTTGTGGAAACAAAAAAAGGAGGTTATGATGACTTGTTCACAGCTTGTTTAAATTTAAAAATCTCATTTTCATCTTCTTATTGATTTCATCAACAGTTGTTAAGAACAAAAGTTTTTGAAAATAAAACGTAGCGTGAAATAAAATAACAGTGGATAACGTATCAAGATATTGGTGAAAAATAGCGGGTTCTTTTGCATAACTCTTTTCGTTTTCTATTTAATTTTTGTTTAAGCAGGATTCCTTTAAAACAACAGGGGTTTTCTATTAGAACTTATTAACATTATATTCAATTAAACAAGGCACTTATTCACCGTAAAGCAAGCTTTGTGTACTTTTATCCTCAAAAGAAAAACATGCAATTATCTATAGGAAACGATCACGCTGGCGTTCAGTATAAAGAAGCCATTATTAAACACCTAGAAGCAAAAGGCCATCAAGTATCAAATCACGGAACAAACAATGAGGCAAGTGTGGATTATCCCGACTTTATCCATCCAGTAGCCAAAGATGTTTCGAACGGTACTTCTGCATTAGGCATCATCATTTGTGGAAGTGGAAATGGGGCAGCGATGACAGCAAATAAGCATCAAAAAGTACGTGCTGCACTCTGTTGGAATAAAGAAATTGTGGCATTGGCTAAACTCCACAACAACGCAAATATTCTCAGTCTTCCGGCACGTTTTATTTCTATTCCTCAAGCATTAGCGATGGTGGACACTTATTTAGAGACACCTTTTGAAGGAGGGCGTCATCAAGGAAGAATTGATAAAATGCCCTGTATGTAATGCTTTCTTTTTCTACCAAACGTTTTGATGCTTTAAACACAATAGAGCTCTATGAAATTTTGGCCCTTCGGGCCGAAGTTTTTGTTGTAGAACAAGAGTGCCCTTATCAAGACGTAGACGGAAAAGACACTCAAGGCCTTCATATTTTGGGGCATTTAAACAATAAATTAATCGCCTATGCGCGCGTATTAGGCAAAGGTGTTTCGTATCAAGAATATGCTTCCATTGGACGAGTTGTCACTTCTCCTGCAGAACGCGGCAAAAAGTATGGACATGAATTAGTGGCCTATGCCATTTCGGTTTGTAGTAAAAACTTTCCGCGACAGACCATTAAAATTTCTGCTCAGGCGCATTTGGAAAAATTTTATAATGATCATGGGTTTAAAGGAACAGGAGAGGCTTATCTAGAGGACGACATCCCCCATATTGGAATGCTTTTGAAAAAGAGTAGATAAAGGTTAACGCTTCTTTTTTAGCAGACGGATGTCTTCAATCAATTGGGCTACTGACGATTTGTTTAGACCGTTATACAGCCCCCGGATGTGTCCGTCGTGATCTACTAAAACAAAGTTTTCTGTATGTATAAAGTCTTCTTCTTTTTTTTCTAAACCCAAATCTTCTTCGACAAAGTAGTCTTTTCTGCCCAAGGCGTATATCATGGATCTTTTTCCGGTTAGCAAGTGCCACTTCCCACTAATTACCCCCTTGTTTTTAGCATACTCTTTTAGAACTTCTATACTGTCTTTTTGGGGTGTAACGGAGTGAGAAATCAATACCACCTCTGGATCATCAATAAATGCTTTTTAAACAAGGCTCATGTTTTCTGTCATTTTTGGACAGGTGCCAAGACAGCGGGTAAAAAAGAAATCGGCAACGTAAATTTTATTGGAAAAAGTAGTATTGTTAATACTGTCTCCGTCTTGGTTGATTAGGGAAAAAGAAGAAATGGCATGAAAATTATTTA
>CBFIJA010000111.1:0-2228 GCA_965662875.1 Candidatus Arcticimaribacter sp. | reverse complement strand
TACGGTAGTGACCACGAAGTAATGTCATAGGTTAGAGAATCTCCATATTGAGTTTGCGGTTCAAAGAGGGTCTCAATAAACCTGCTTCGGGCCTTATTTCCTTTTATGATGAGAGAATTTGTGTCAAAACGAAGGCTGCTGTTTTTTTGCGTGCCGTAAGAAAATCCTTTTAGTGTGGTGGTTTTTACCGGATGTTCGAAGGAAATATTGTGTTGCTCCAAAAGAGCGCTAAGTGCATTTATATGGTCTTTTTTACCTCGTAGTGCGTAGGTTGTATACTTGGCGTCATGTCCTTTGTGGTATCGGCTGAAGTTTTGATTCAATGCATCGAGATTGTTATAGGCACTTTCCACAGTAGAAAGTCCAGTGGTATAATGGTGTATTAAACGATCTGTTAGGCTGAGGTAATCTCCAACTTCGTTTTTTATGCTCAATCCGGCTCTTCCGCTGCCCCCTTGTTCATAGGTCATGCCAATTGCACCATGAAACATGGGGTAGGTATCTCCATAACCAGGATACAGCAAATCAAAGACCTCTTTTGTGAAATACAACCAACCTTCTTTGTCAAAATATTTTGCATGGTTTTTACCAATACTGTGTTGAAATTCTCTTTGGAAATCGGTGATCAGCTCATGAAATGGCTCTGCAGCTGGAGCAAAATAGTACGGGCTATTGACCCCTTGTTCGTGAAAGTCTACATGAATCTGAGGCATCCATTTTTGATAGTACGGAATTCTTTGCTGAGTTTCTTTTTGTGACGACCACGCCCAATCTCTGTTGAGGTCAAAAAGATAATGATTGTAGCGACCCCTAGGCCATTCTTCGTAATGTTCGTTTGCAAAAGGCTTAGGATCAAAGGGCGTGCTCTTCACTTGATTGTACCAATTCACATAACGGTCTCTACCGTCTGGATTGATGCAGGGGTCCATGACGATGATCAATTTGTCTAACCACTGTTTTTTTTCAGTAGCCAAAGTATGGAGGGTTTTCATGGCTGCTTCTGTACTAGCAGATTCATTTCCGTGCACATTATAACTCAACCAAACCACTCCAAAATCTTTTTCTTGATCTGTTTCTCCTTCCAGTGCTCCAATGGATTGAAGGTGTTTTTGACGCAATTGTTCCAACTGTCCCATATTGTTTTCACTGGTCAGGTAGGCCAATAAAAGCTTTCGTCCTTCGTAGGTTGTGCCGTAGGATTCTGTTTTAACCAAAGGAGAGTTTTTTGCGATGTATTCAAAATAATCCATCACTTGATGATGACGCGTAAATTGACTGCCTAAAGGATAGCCCAAAAAAGCGTCTGGCGTCATCAACACATCTTGTGCGCTGGTAAAAAAACTGACAAAACTGAGTAATAATAGGGTGACTTTTTTCATAAAAAGTTGAGTATTTGCCTAAAGTATATATTTTCCGCCAGATTTTTATATTCTTTGAATTAAGAATATATTTACTAATCAAAAAGGGGCTATGCCAAACACCCATATTCCGTATCGATCAACACAGTATTTTTCGGATTTAATTTGTGATATGCTCGAGGGTCACCCGGCCTTAAAACCTTTTTACGGGCGTCCTCCAAGCCTTGAAAATTTTAAGGATCAAATTGCGGATAAAACAGAACAATTTCCTGCTTCTCATCGTGCGGTATTGACGGAGGTTCTTTTAGAGGATTACAAAGCCATAGGGGTCCAAGAAGGCCTGACTGTGGATCACATAAACGCTCTTTCACAAAACAATGCATTGACCATCACAACGGGCCATCAGTTGAACCTTTTGACGGGACCGCTTTACTTTTTATACAAAATTATTTCGGTGATAAATTTGTGCAAGAAACTCAAAGACCAATACCCTAAATCAAATTTTATTCCTGTTTTTTGGATGGCTTCTGAAGACCATGATTTTGAAGAGATTTCATTTTTCAATCATCAAGGAAAAAAATACCAATGGAATAGGGTTTCGGAAGGTGCCGTAGGTCAAATGAATACTGAGGGTCTTGATGAAGTATTTGAGCTTTATTTTTCTCAGTTAGGAAACAATAAAGCAGCGCAAGAATTAAAAGCATGGATTAAAAAAGCCTATACTCCTTCTGCAAGTCTTTCCGAGGCAACACGGCGTTTTGTCCACAACTTATTTGGAGATCAAGGTTTGGTGATTGTAGATGGAGACAAGACTCGATTAAAAGCATTGTTCTCCCCTCACATAAAAAAAGAATTAACAGCGAAAAGTAC
>CBFIJA010000110.1:0-2330 GCA_965662875.1 Candidatus Arcticimaribacter sp. | reverse complement strand
AGGCAAACCATTAATGCAATAGAAAAAGAAAAGTTTGATCCCAGTTTACCGACAGCCTTCAAAATGGCACAAGTCTTTGACCAGCCAATAGACGCTTTTTTCTTCTTCCAAAAAACAAAATAACTGGAATTTAATCACTGAAATATTTTTTATAACTTGTTGATATAAAAATCTTAACATGCTGAAATCCTGCTCATTTCGCTCCTTATTTTTAATTCCTCTTTTAGTGATTCCTGCCATTGCCATGCAATTATCACAAGAGGTAGTATGGTCAATTGGAGATTTCTTTGTGATGGGAATACTCTTATGGCTCTTGGGCATTGGAATAAACACAATCCGATTCAAAATAAACGTCCGGTCTAAACGCATTAAATGGATTTTACTGCTTTTATTTTTGTTTGCATTGCTTTGGGCTGAAATGGCTGTTGGACTGTTTGGAAGCCCTATTGCAGGAAGCTAACTTCTTTTTAACAATTTGCTAACCAGTATATTGTATTTTGTTGTAACTTAAAACATAACCATAAACCAATATACAATGAAACCGTTTTTTTTGGCTGTAGCCGCCATCCTTTTGGTAAGCTGCACGCCCAGCAATCCCAAGTTTGAGACCAACAAAGCCATTGCACAAAAATGGATTCAAGCCTTTGAAACAAGTAATCTTGACTTGTGGAAAGAAGTAGTGTCAGAAGACATTATAGACCAATCACCGCTATACGGAATGGGTGTGGTGGGCTACGAAGCCTCTTTACAAGTGGCAGAATTTTACATCAACAATTACAAAAATGTTCGTTTTGAAGATGCCGTTTGGCTTCCTGGGGTAGATACCTTGAGTCTTCAGCCCGACGGAAGTGTAAGGGCGTACGGTAAATGGACCGGAGAAAGCATTGCAACAGGGCGAAGTTTTGAACTAATGTCGTATCATAATTTTGACATTAAAGAGGGGAAAATTATTTCTACTGGAGAATTTTTTGATGCAACTGGGATGGTACAAGCCGTTGGACCTCAACAAAAAAATGTGGTTGTTGCAACCCTTCACATTCCACCCGGAAATTTTGATAAAGTGCAAGCCTTAATGGACTCAGAAGACGGGCTAACCCTTACACGAAATTATAAAGGCTGTACTTATTTAGAAACCACCTATAATGAGGAAAGTGGAATGTATTTTATCATTGAAAATTGGGCGTCTTCAGAAGCGTATAGCGCCTATCTAAATTGGAGAATGACAGAAGACCCCAGTAGGATTGTAGAAAAGATTTTTCCACTACTGGTGGGCGGAGAAGACGGGTTTCATGTCTACAACCCCAACACTTTTTATAAGATGTATTAGCCGATTATTTTCACGTTTTAAAACCTCATGTAATGCTACGTGAGGTTTTTTTATTTTCGCATCTTTCGAAAGATGGGGGTGGAAACAAACCACAATAAAAAGCCAGAGAAAACAGTCACCAACCCCAACAATGAAAAAATACGCAAAGTAAGGGTGTTAAAATCGTCTCGGCCTTGGTAATCCATGGTATGGGTCATCCATAAAAAATCAAAAATACGCCAATCTCTATGACGAACGGTTTGAAACTTTCCATCGGTTATAGAGACGTAAGCTTTCAAGCTTTCATCGGTAGCATAAGAGATTACATAGGCCGGTAAAAGACGTTCTCTGTATTCATGATGGGCGTCCACCTCTGTAATTTTTTCTACAGAAACGACTTGATATTCTGGGCGTATGTGTTGTGCGGCTATTGCTTTTGCTTCTTCTTCTGTAATGAAAGGCTTGAAGCTTCCATTTTGAGCATGATACAGTTTTTTGTTGTTGATATAATAATGAGGGGCTCCAGCAATCTCTCTCAATGCGATGGAAGAAATCCCTTCTGGAATATCAAGACTAGATGGCGAAACCAAGTCTTTAAATAGCAATTCAGTAACAGGTTTTTTAAAATGATCTCCATGAATACGATCTAAATTGGTCCAACTGAAATACAATCCACTGACCGTCCAAAACAAGAATTGTATCCCTAAAAAAAGTCCTAAATAACGGTGTGTTTTTCGAATGCGTAAATTCCATTTTATTCCCATTGCTTTCTGTTTTTATGAGATCCTTATCCTTCTACTGTAGCTAAGCTAAAGATATTTCGTTGAAAATAAATACTTATATTTGAGTAAACCATAAACCAATTTACAATGAAAAAATTATTTTTTATCATTGCTGTTATCGCATTAACAGCAGTGAGGGCACAGAATCCAGACGGCTTTATTTATTTGCATTATGTCACCGTTGACAGTAAAGATGCGGGAGCACACATCAAAGCAGAAAAGGAATTTCACGCTAAATTTCA
>CBFIJA010000109.1:0-2334 GCA_965662875.1 Candidatus Arcticimaribacter sp. | reverse complement strand
CGTACATTCTTTTTCCCAAATTTCAGGCAACTGTTGTTTTCCTTTATCATCTAACCATTGTGGGATGGAATTTCGTAAAGCATTATTGTTTGTAAGTTCTTTTGAATTAATGGGAAAGGAACGAACCTCTAGTGGCGTAAACTCTTCCCAAGGCGGGAGGGTTAAGTTTTCTTTTTGCGTCCATATTTTTAAGTAGGACCAAAAGTTTTCTGAAGTGGCCCCAAGGTGTTCGTATTGATTTTTCCACCGCAGAATATCATAGGTGGCTTGCCTAATGAGTTTTCTGTCCCGCGCCCCCCATTGTTTGTTTTTTGAAATTTCACGCTCCAAGATTCTGCTGGATCTCTTTTTTTCGTTAATGCTTTCCGCTAAAACTTTGACAATGACTTCCGCCAGATTTCTGTACAATTTCATTGCCGTAAAGGTACTATTTACTCAGGCTTTGTGGGAGAAGTTGCGCTATGATTTTTTCTTTTTTTCATCATACTTCTATGGAAGGCATCCTCGGCTACGTAGAGTTGTAAACGTTGTTTGGCAGTTAAAAAACGTTTTAATTCTGTTTCCAGTTGACGTCTAATGGCTTCTTTTTTACTTCGGAGTGCTGCCAATTCTTTTAGGACCTGCGCAGCAGTATTTTCTTCTATGTTCTCTAAACCTTTACTGTATTGTTTCCGTACACTTTTGATTTTTTGATAGTACTCTTGATGCAAATCTGTTTCATACTTTTGGTACGCCGTCCAAAACTGTGCTTCTTTTTCAATATCGCATTGAATTTTTTCGGCGATAAAATTCATTTTTAAAGCGCTGATACGCTGGTGGCTCATTCTTCCTTTTTCTTTTTGGGACCAAACAGTGGAAACAAATAGAAGGGTTAAAAGGAAACTTAGGTGGATCGCTTTATTCATAATCTTCATACATCAGGTTTACGAAACGTTCATCTTCAATAAAATAGTCTATAGAGTTTTCTAAGACCAGTTCGTTCTCAAAAGAAAATTCTGTGCCTTCAAGGGAGAAAAGAATTTCGTTTTCCCAAGCTTCTTCAGCCAAGAGAATAGTTTCTTCTATAGTTTCTTCTTTTTCAGGAAATGAAGTTGTGTTGTTTTCAAGAAAAATTGCCAAAAAAAGTATAATACTTGCAGCTGCACTGTACATCCAAAGGTTAAAAGAACGGCCAGTGGAGATTTCTGTTTTTAAAAGATCGATGTTCTTTTTTGCGAGGTAATGTTTTGGAATGCCAAAACCACCTTGTTTTTTCAGGGATAGGCTTTTGATTTTCCAATGGTCTTGTACAGACTCAAAATACCCTTCTGGGAGACGAAAAGAAGGTTTAGATTTCGAGTTCATTTTTTATTTTTTTTACGGCATGATGATAGGAAGCTTTCAAAGCTCCAATGCTGGTATTCAATATAGTGGAAATTTCCTCGTATTTCATGTCATCAAAATATTTCATATTGAATACTAATTTTTGCTTTTCAGGAAGTTTAGCAATGGCTTTTTGCAAAGCAATTTCAATGGCACTTCCTTCAAAATAAACATCACTCTCCAATTGATTTACTTTGGTCAATTGATAGTCGTTTACGGTCAGTCCCAGTTGTTTTCTTTTTTTTTCAATGTAACTTAGGGCTTCGTTTGTGGCAATGCGGTACAACCAGGTGTAAAGTTTGCTGTCTCCTCTAAAAGAATGTATGTTTTTAAAAACTTTTTCCAAGGTGTTTTGCAAAACATCATCGGTGTCTTGGTGATCGTACACTATTTTTCGGATATGCCAATACAGCGGTTCACTGTAGGTTTTCACCAATGCATTGAATCCCTGAGCGGTGGTGTCTGGGTTCAATAGCTTTTCAACCAAAGTACGTTCTGTATCCAATGTTTTCATTTCGTATTAATAAGACGTAAATGAGTAAAAAAGGTTTAATCCCTTACCATTAAAGCATTTGCATTTCTACTAACTTATGGTACTGTCTTTTCAGTTTCATCAGTTCCTGATGCGATCCTTGTTCTATGATTTCCCCTTGGTCCATCACCACAATTTGATCTGCTTTTTGGATGGTTGAAAGGCGGTGCGCGATAACCAAAGAAGTTCTGTTTTTCATTAAATTTTCGAGCGCTTCTTGAACCAGACGCTCTGAAGCTGTGTCTAGGGCTGAGGTTGCTTCGTCTAAAACCAGAATTGCAGGATTTTTTAAAACGGCACGCGCAATAGACAAACGTTGCTTTTGTCCACCAGAAAGCTTTCCTCCTTGATCGCCAACTTGGGTTTTGTACCCCTTGGGAAGTGCTGTAATAAACTCATGTGCATTGGCAATTTTTGCCGCTTGGATGATTTCGGCATCT
>CBFIJA010000108.1:0-2461 GCA_965662875.1 Candidatus Arcticimaribacter sp. | reverse complement strand
TACAGCATTTGGCAGGAATCAACTCTTCCAAAGTAAAAGTGGTCATTAACAACGACCCTGAAGCGCCTTTTTTCAAAGCGGCAGACTATGGCATCGTAGGGGATGCGTTTGAAGTTGTGCCTGAGCTTATTGAAAAATTAAAAGCATTCAAACAAGCTTAAAAAGCCGGGGGAATAACCGATAAAAAAAAGCAACTGTCTAGTTGCTTTTTTTTGGTTTCTACAAAATGAAAAGGCTCATTTTGGTTTATGGTTGACATAAATATAATAAATAATTTTTACTTTCAATATGAAATTAAAGTTAATAAACGCTTTTAGCTCGTATATTTTGCTCCATATAAATTTCTGCCATCTTCCAATCGATACGAACTTTCTGATAAAATTGAACATCATTTTGGAGCTTTAGTTTGTATAATTCAGCACGATCCTCCTTCCTTACCCAGAGGTCTAACGCATCAATAAAAATCAAAGGATGCTCTATGATTAACAAGGAAATACGGTGAAAAGCAGCGGCATTTTCGTTGATGTGATTGACAACCATAACATGATTATCGTCCCAAAAATCTATAGCATTTTGCTTTAAATTCTCATAAAGTTGAGGTGCAGTTTCTTTCAATTGCTTTGCTTCTATATTTAGCTCATGTTGTGAAAAAGCAAAACTGCATATAAAAAAAAGGATCAAAAAAATAAATCGCATTGTTTAAATTGATTTACGGTTGGTTACTTAAAAATACGATCTATTGATCAAAAAAAAAAGCAATGAATTTTATTTTAACCGATTCCCAATAGAAAACCATTAAAATCTTTTATACATTGAAGCATGAAAACTATTTTACAGTCCGTATTATTTTTATTCTTCTCCCTTACACTATACAGCCAAGCGTCGACCGCAAAACAAATTGATCTAGACGTTGTTCAAGTGTCTTCTAAAAAGGCAAAAAAGTTGGCCAAGAAAATTGAAAAATTAAAGTCTCCCAAATGGTTGACGGTTGTGGGGAACAAAGGTTTTTTTGTAGACAATAAAAGCAGCTATGTGGCCAACAATTCTTTTGAAGCCCGCCAACAAAATACGGGGAGGTTATTGAAGCAAACTCGAGAAGAATTGGTTTATGGGAATATAGGCATCAACAGAAGTTCAGAATACGATTACGATCGACTGGAAAAAAGAATCATTCAATTGGTGCTTTTCCGTCCAGATTTAAAGGAGATGGAGATTCAGATTGAAGCCAGTTGTCCAGGTTTTCAAGATGTTCAATTTTTAGTTCTTTCCTCGAGTGATTTGGAATTGGTACGCAAGGTAAATAGTCAGGAGAATTTTTTAAAAAACTTTACAGTAACAGAACCTACTGTTTTCAGAAAAATGCAATTGGTTACCAAAGACCTTTGTCAATAATCCTCAATCCATTATGCAACCGTTAGTATATCCTTTAGATCCAAACTCCACCGACGAAGCTAAAGAAATGGCTGATTTTTATCAGGAAACCCTTGGCTTTACTCCCAATAGTTTATTCACCATGCAGCATAGACCTCGAATTGCTGCTGCTTTTTTAGAAATGAATCAAGCCGTGATGGAAAACAAGGGCCGGGTAAGTAGTGCTTTAAAAAGAGAGCTTGCCTTTTTGTCCAGTCATGCCACTGGTTGTCGGTATTGTGAAGCACATACCATTCGTGCTGCAGAGCGCTATGGGAGCACCCAAGAACGTTTGGAACACCTCTGGGAATACGCTACACATCCTGCTTTTTCAGAAGCAGATAGGGTTGTTTTTGATCTTGCCATAGCCGCTTCTCAAGTACCCAATGCCGTAACGCAAGAGCTAGGAGATAATCTTAGAGCACATTGGGATGAAGGCGAAATCGTGGAGATCATGGGTGTAATTGCACTTTTTGGATATTTAAATCGATGGAATGATAGCATGGGTACCCCGATAGAAGGACCTGCAGCGGACTCTGCAAGACAGTATCTAGGAGATCAATGCTGGTCAGAAGGAAAGCACCAGTATAAAACATAAAAAAACCGTAAGAAACTTACGGTTTAAATGCATTTTTAAAGCTTTTCTTCTATCGTTCAAAGGCTACTAAAGTGAAAATATGACTTTTCTTTAGTGTTCGCAATTCATCCATTGCCTCCCAAGCTTCTATTTGCTCTTCTGGAATTTCTGAACTCATTGCTCTTACATTGTATAGGGTTTTTAAACCGGGATAAAAATCTGAGGTGATGTAATTGGCCATTTCCTCAGTACCAAAGCGATTCACGATTTTTGATAAAACCCATCCCTTTTGATTTCCCGACGCTTTGTGGGCAGGCATAAAATCTTCCAACTCTACGCGTTCATATTCTGCCGTTCGATAGGGATTTACGTCCATATAATTCATTACGACTACAGGAAGGGGTCCTTTCGCATCCTGGGGACCAAACCCTCCTTTGCCTTTTACGACCAACATCCCGTGTTTTTTTAGACGTG
>CBFIJA010000107.1:0-2527 GCA_965662875.1 Candidatus Arcticimaribacter sp. | reverse complement strand
GGGTATCCATTAAATGCCATATTTCTCCTGCATCATAGGAACGTATCCCTCTTCCTACAAACAAACCTACTTTTGGAAGTTTTAAGGTTTCAAAGTTTCGTGACCCTAAATCGATCCCTTCTGTTAAACCTGTACTGACTGCATTGATGGGAATGTGATTTTCAACGGCAACTGAAGAAACGATTTCATGCAAAGCTTCTGGGGATAGCGTTTGATTGTATACCGGAATCATTAAGCTTCCGTAATCGTATTTTTTTCCTTCCAGCACAAAAGATTGCAAGCCTACTTTTACACGGACATTGGCTTCCATAAGGGTGTACAACGCTTTTGGAGTTAAATAACCATGGCCTTCAAACACGTATGCGTAAGCGGCTTTATCTACTTTGGGTAGGGGTTTGGGTTCTGGAAGCAATTCAACAACAGCTCCTGCTCTTGACAGGTCTTTTTCAGTGTGATCGTAAACGTTAAACGCCAGTGGCAGGGTCCATGCCGATACATCGTAGAATAAGCTGTCTTGGAAGGTGGTTTGACGGTTGAACATTGCCCGAATCAATTGGTGTTTCTTTTGATTTAGTGGAACGACAAAGCTATTGTCGGCATCGTATTTTTTTCCGTTTTTCGCGAAAGACGCTTTTAGGTGATGAAGACGAATGTCGTGGCGTTTTAAAATCTCGGCCAATCGATACGCGGTAACAGGATCTTTTTCGTTGCCAAAGACAATGGCTTTTTCTTTGCTTTTAGCCCCCATTTGCCTTCCTTCCTCAAAAAACTTTCGTTGATGATTGAGTAAATCTATACGCAGCTCTTTTGCTGCTTTGAGTGTCGACAATGCTGTAGTGAATTGATTTCTGATAGTAAAGGGAAATGTGAGTAAGCCATTATCGGTATTTTGTGCGTGTCCTCTAGAACTCCCTTGTTCAAATAATATTCCAACAGCTCCATTTACGTCGGGATACGTAGATCCTTTGCCGTAATAAAAATCATCGTAATCTTCTTCGGTATAATACAGTGACCCAATTTTATTCAATGCTTCGGCATGAAAATTTCCAATGGCTTTTGTTAATTTCTGATTCATGTCTGGCGTCAACGGATGGACACGGGAGGGAATTCCCGGTTGAAAGAAAAAAGTTTCATTGGTTCCCATTTCGTGGTGATCCGTAAGAATGTTTGGCAGCCATTGCGTAAAGCTTTCAATGCGCGCTTTGGATTCGTTCAATTGCACAGGGAGCCAATCTCTATTCATATCAAACCAATAATGATTGGTTCTTCCTCCGGGCCATACCTCACTGTATTCTCTATCATTGCTGTCTGGATTTACGTTTTCTGCCTTATGGGTGTTTGCCCATTGTGAAAAACGCTGCAATCCATCTGGATTAAAACTTGGATCAAACAACACCACGACCTCTTTTAATAAATCAATTACTTCTTGATTTTGTGAAGCTGCAAGATGATAAGCCACCAAGAGTCCTGCATTCGCACCGCTGGGTTCATTGCCATGAATAGAAAAACCTTGATAGACTACCGCGGGCATATTTTGAGTGTTTAAATTTTCACCTCCAGGTTCTGTCAATTGAAGGTGTTCTTTTCGAATTTCATCCAAACGGTTGTGATTGTCAGGATGTGTAATGGTCAACAGTAGCAGAGGGCGGTCCTCATACGTTACTCCTCTGTTTTCAATTGTAATGCGGTCAGAAGCCGCAGCTAGGGCACGCATGTACTCGCTAAGTTTATCATGGCTAACGTGCCATTTTCCCACGGTATAGCCTAAGATGCTTTCGGGAGTAGGTATGCTTGAATCATAATTTTGATTTTCAGGTAAGTAATAGCTGTTGCTCAGTTGGGCATTTAAAATAAAGGTGAAAAGAAATAGACTTAAAAAGAGATAGCTTCTAAACATGGGTTGTTTTTGTTTAAATGTAATAAAAAAACCCACTTCATAAGAAGTGGGTTAAAAACTAAATTCTATTAAAATGTCTAAATGTCTTCGAAGTTAAGATCGCTAAAGGATTCTTTGTTGTCAGAATTTATGAAGTTAGCGTTTTCGTTTGGGGTATAGTCTTTTTGATGACGTTCACTGATTACCTCACTGCCTCGTTCCGAAACAATAAAGTCCATCATTTCACCCAAAATGGATCTAAATTCTTCAAAGTCCTCTTTGTACAAGTAAATCTTGTGCTTTTTGTAATAATAACTACCGTCCTCATTTGTGAATTTTTTACTTTCAGTAATGGTGAGATAGTAGTCACTTGCTTTTGTTTCTCTTACATCAAAGAAGTATGTCCTTCTTCCAGCGCGTAAAACTTTAGAATAAATTTCTTCTTGCCCAGCTTCCATGAATCAATCGTAGTTTTGTTTATCAAAAATAGGTTTCTATAGCAAATTTGGGAAAAAATATTAAACAAAACAAATTATACGGGGCTTTCATCTTCTTGTTTGGCTTGAAGGTCCTTATAAAAGCCTTCCTTGGTCAGCAATTCTTTATGTGTCCCTTGTTGTATAATTTCTCCTTGATCCAACACAATGATTA
>CBFIJA010000106.1:0-2763 GCA_965662875.1 Candidatus Arcticimaribacter sp. | reverse complement strand
CATCCAATCCGATCCGCGGTACACTTTTCCATCTTCATTGAACCACATTACCACATGCCATTTTAAAGAGGTGGTAGCGCCAGAGGCAGTGTGTTTGTTCGTCCAAGTACCCACCACACGCAGGTAATTTGGATTATCGGAAGGTTCCATAGGAGTGGAGTAAACCGATCCTCCAAAAAAGAGGGGATTGTTGAGTTGAATGTCGTCGAAGTTTTCAAAATAATTGTCAAAAACCTCTCCAATGTCTTCTTTATTAAAGGGGATTCCTGCTTCGTTGGGACCATTCCATTCCAGTGAATCGGCATACATTTCCAACATGAGTTCTTTGTTTTCCGTTGCAAAACCTTTTAAAACGTGATTTTTAAAGGTGTCTACATTCTTAAGAAAAAGCGCATTGTTTTCTTCGTATTTAGCGCCAGTTTCTTGTTGGGGGTTGCACGACCAAAGCAGGGCGCAACCGAGCAAAAGGTAAATTGTTTTTTTCATTATTTAGTTTAATTATAGTTCAACCTAAAGATAGATGATTTAATTGCAAAATGCAATTAAATTGATGAGGGGAAAGAAATTCCTATCAACCCGCTAAAAGCAAAGTGCCATTTGAATTGTACCGACTGGTCATTGCACTGGGGCGCGGTATTTTTATAATAGGTATATTACATTATCACAATGCATTAACTTTTCTTATTCCTTTTTGCTACAAAGCACAGGCATACAGAAAAAACTACAGTGTGTAATTAGGTAAACAAATGGAATACTTACTCAAAAATCAAAATACCCAACGAATTTCATTCAGAGAAATAAGAAAGTCTGATTTTATTCATTGGTTGAAATTTTATGAAAACCCAAAAACTTCTCTTCACTGGAATTCGACATTACAAGGCCCAAAAGTTGAGTGCGAAAAATGGTATGATAAACAGTTTTATCGATATAAAAATAAGCTAGGGGGAATGAATGCCTTAGTCGAGAAAAAGTCAGGAAAATTAATAGGGCATTGTGGATTATTAATTCAAACTGTAGACCAAGCAATGGAATTGGAGATAGGGTATTCCATTTTACCTCAATTTTGGAATAAAGGTTTTGCAACTGAAGCAGCAAAAAAATGTAGGGATTATGCTTTTGAAAATGAATTTTCAAATTCAATCATTTCAATCATTAGTCTGACAAATAAGGCTTCTGAAAAAGTTGCAATTAAAAACGGTATGAAAGTAGATAGAGTTACGATGTATGATGAGAATAAAGTATCCATTTATCGGATTGATAAAACCGAATGGGATAAGATCTAATTAGTAATTTTTTTATCCCTTATTAATGACATTGTGACGTCTGTCTAATTTTCATCTCGAATCCGAGCTTCTTCTTGGGTAGAATCACGCTCTGTTTTTTCTTTCCCAAATTTGGATCCAAAGCTGTAGATGAGGCGTAACTGAATGTTTTTGTCTTGAACCGTTACTTTCGACTTGAGCTGTTCCATTACCATAGTCAATGTTCCCAACAAAACCTCGGTTGAGTACCTTACTCAAACCTAAATTGATTTTCAGTTGATCATCTAATAAGGTTTTTCCCAAAGAGAAATCCAATTCGGCAAGCCAGTCCACTTCAATTTGACCTTCCAAGGCTCCTGTCCCATAATTTCCACTCATTTCAAAGTTCACTCCGCCAGGCAATGCGTAAGTAGCTTGAATAAACCAGAATAAATACCATTTGTTTAAAAACACATTATAGGTTTGAGACTTGTAATCCGTGTTAACCAAGATAAACCCAGTAAATCCGTCTAGGTTTTCTACAAAATTCAAGGGCGCGAACAACCTAAAATTCCAATTTGAATTTTCTTCAACATTCACCTCTCTTTGTCTAATTTGAGCGTTGTTATTATCCTGCTGAATCAATTCAAAAATATCATCTTCAGTTTTATTGTACCCAATAGTGAAGAAAGGCTGCCCCTCGTAAGTCAAGTTAAATTGATATTTATTGACATAAGCGGGCGATAAATTGGGATTTCCTTGACTTGCAGAGAAGGGGTCTAAAAATTCAGCAAAGGAGTTCAAACTGTTATAGGAGGGACGTTGAATTCTGTAGCTGTACGATAGGCTCATTCCTAAAACATCCGAGAGTTCCCTGCTAATTGATGCGCTTGGAAATAGTTTTTTTATTGGACGTTTTTTCACTTCCACTCTGGGTACTCCGTTTTCGGCAAATTGGGAAGTTCCGTCAGTGTTGCTATCTTCGTAGCGTAGGCCTCCAGAAAAGTTCCATTTACCTGTCGTAAAATTGATTTTTGAATACAACGCAAAAATGGTTTCATCGATTAAAAAGCGACTACTTTCATTTTCTATGAAATCGAAATTCCCCAAATTATCGCGATAGGATTGTAAATCATTGTCTGTATTTACGTTAGCATACCTGGATCCAAAACTTAACTTAAGTGGGTCAACGAAATGTTTTGTGTAATCGAGTTGATAGGTTTTAATGGTATATTTCCCATTTTGGATGTATCTGCGATCTGTAAAAGGAAGGGTGCTTTCCTCAGTACCAAACAAGGTATTAGTATTGTCGTTTGTAAAATGGATGTAATTAAAATCAATGACTAGTTTATCAGTAGCTGTTTTATATTCATAATAAGGATTGATGTTAAAATCACTTCGCTCCCTATAAAAACTATTTTTAGAAAATAATGTGTTTGTTTCGCTAGGATTCGAAACGATGGTTTTGCTTGTGGCAACCCGTTGCGATATTCGGTTGTTCCACCGTCCACCAATTCCGATA
>CBFIJA010000105.1:0-2841 GCA_965662875.1 Candidatus Arcticimaribacter sp. | reverse complement strand
ACATTATCGTATGATTGGGAACAATTGTATGGTCCTAATAGAGTTAGTATACAGAACAGTAGCGATTCAAATCCAAGGATCTCAAATTTAGTAACTGGAATTTATAGTTTTCAACTCCGTGTGAGTGCTGGAAATAAAACGACCAAAGATCAAGTATACGTAATTGTCAATGAAACGGGAAATCATCCTCCATCAGTAAGATTAAAACAACCGCTAGAAGGGAATTCTTTTAGAGAAAACGACAATATAATTCTCGAAGCAACAGTAGGGGATTTGGATGGAAGTGTTTCCAATGTTTTCTTTTATAAGGACAATGAACAAATTGCGGAAATAAATGAATCTCCTTTTGTTTACACATGGGAAAATGTTGCCAGCGGTGCATATACAATCAAAGCAAAAGCAGTTGATGATCAAGGAGAGGAAACCCTTTCAAGTCCAGTAAATATTAGGGTAGATGAAGTTGTTGCATGTTCACAAAACTACACTCAAGCGCAACAAGGACAATTTAGTTCTGGATACACAGCTACCTTCGAAACCGTTGGGAATAGCGTCAATGTAAGCTTTGAATTATTAGATACGGACAAAAGCGGAGTTGTCGCTTGGTTGTGGCAAGAAAATCCGTTTCAGGAATTTGAATTGGCTCATCAAGGCGATCGAGTGTTTTCTCGAACAATTTCTGGAGTAGAGCAAGGGCAAACGCTTAGTTTTGCTTGCAAGTTTGCCTATGCAGGTGGGATGTCTGTGACCCGATACATTCAATACGTAGTGGGTTCTGATTGTTCGGGAATAGTACCAGATGCACCAGACAATGGAAACGAGGATGAAAACGAAGAGGGTGAAACTTCTACGATCTCCAATACCCTGTGTTCGGGTCAATCTAGAGAAGCAACTCAAGGATCATTTTCGCAAGGGTTTAATTATGAATTTATTCCTTCATCTAATCAATTGACTGTTCGATTTGAATTATTGGACAACCAGAGTGGTGTAATTGCGTATTTGTGGAAAGACAATCCGTTCAGGGAGAGTAGTATGAATGCAATAGGAGATAAACACTTTGAGGCATCTATAGATTTGGCTCGTGGGGAAACCGTTCAATTTGCATGTAAATTTGCTTTTGCTGGAGGATTGGCTGTAACAAAGTATTTTACCTTTACAATGGGGCAAAATTGTGGACAATCTCCTTTACTTGATGATGAAGACCAAGATGGGGTTTCAGATTCTTATGACCAATGCCCTAACACTTCCATAGGAGCCTATGTGAATCAAAATGGCTGTGAGGTTTTCTATCTTCCGCCATCAAACTTTAATGTATCGAAAATGGAAAAGTGTGAGGGGAATAACAGTATTCTCATCTCTGTTGACGACACAGATTACACCTACAATGTTGCCGTTAGCGGTGCTGTAACACTTAACGATAGCTTCTCTGAAAGCAATTATAGAATTGATGAGCTCGCTAATGGTCAGTACACCATTTGTATTACTGTTGCGGGAGTTCCTCAGAGTGAGTTTGAACGCTGTTATACGGTTTTAATTGAAGCGGTTCAACCTTTGAGTATCAGTGCATTTAAAGAAACCTTTAATGAAACCATAAACTTTAGCCTTCATGGCGGTCAAACGTATTATATAACACACAACCAGACGACTACTCAAACTCAAAACAACAGTATTCGACTGAAATTAGTAAAAGGGAACAATCGCTTTACCATTAAAACGGCCAAAAGTTGTCAAGGTATATTTGAAACGACATACTTTAATTCCAATGCAATACTATTGGCTCCAAATCCCATCAAAGAAACACTTTATGTTTATGTTGGAGGTGAAGATCGTGAGGTTGAGTTATCCATCTTTACAAATGAGGGAAGAGTTTTTCATACCGATCGATACAGTATTGATGAAAATAGAGTTGTTAAACTTGATGTTAGTCAATTACAACAAGGCAGTTATGTCTTAAAAGCTGTGGGCGAAACCCTTAATGTTTCGGAACTTTTAATTAAAGAGTAGATAAAAATTAAGTGCACGCAAACGCAATGGGTTTTCAATTTTTCTTTGAGATTTTTTAAATGTTATTATATTAACAAAAAATTCATTCAATGAAATCCATAAAACTTTTTCTATCCCTCTTTCTTTGTATTGGGTTTTTATCCACAACGCTGCATGCCCAAAAAAGCGATCAAAAAAAAGAAGTTAAAAAGGAGAAGAAAGCCAAAAAACGAAAGCGTAAACCACGTCTTCCAAAAATTGATTTAAGCCATTGGAAAGTAACCCTTCCCATTACCAATGAGAAAGGGAAACCCTATGAAATTGAGCCACCAGAGATTCTCAACTACAACGAAATCGAAATCGCGAAACCTTATATGTATCTAGACGATAGAAAAGGGGCTATTGTTTTTCATGCTATGCCTACCAATTCTACAACAGCAAATACAAAATACAGCCGTAGTGAATTAAGAGAACAAATGGTTCCTGGGGACAACAATGCAAATTGGACCTTTGAAGATGGGGCCTACATGAAAGGGAGAATTGCGATGGAAGCCAGTTCAAAAGCCGATAACGGAAAATACCATCGAACAATCATCATGCAGATTCATGGACGGTTGACCAACGAACAACGCGATTTAATCGGGCAAAAAGACAACAACGCTCCCCCCATTTTAAAGATTTATTGGGACAATGGCAAAATCCGAATAAAGACCAAGGTACTTAAAAATCTAAGCCTAACGGATGAAGAAATCCTTCATGAAGATGCCTGGGCAAACGATGAAGGCTATAATTTTGAACAGCATGTAGATTTTAATGCTTTTACTTTGGAGGTTAAAATCTCTAAAGGTAAAATGGCCATTG
>CBFIJA010000104.1:0-2894 GCA_965662875.1 Candidatus Arcticimaribacter sp. | reverse complement strand
GCTTTTTCATCCAAAACAAAAAGAAGGGCAGGCTGCTTTGCATTTTCCAAACTACCAGGGTTTTATCGCCTTGTGGGTGCAGAATGATTTCTGTAGTGGCAATAGATTTCCAAGGTTTTAGAAAGGTTAAATCCATTTTTATCTGCGCATCAACTTTCTCTTCAACAATGCGCAAGTTTCCAGAACCTATCACATTTCCTTCCCATTCATGGTACTTTCCGTCTTTATCAACGCTAAGTTTTGCATCGGGTTCTGCAATTACCCATGGCGACCATTTTTCCCAATGGTGTAGGTCGTTTAAGACGGGAAAAATCACATCTGGCTTAGCATCAATGATTAGGGATTTGTTTACATTCATTTTTGGCATAACAAGTAGGTTTTTTGCGCTAGCAAGATAAAAAATTAATTGTACTTCACTTTTCGTAAAACACGTTGTGCATCTTTATAGGATTGATACAGTTCTTCCCCAAGGGCTTTAAATATTGGCTTTGAAGATTCAAATTCTTCTTTGGCTTTAGGGATTTCATTCATGATACAGATCATGAATCGAGAACACATTCGGGGTAACTCTTCTTGTTCTAATGGGGTCAAGGGAATGTTGGTTTTTATTTTTTTCAGCAATACGGAATTGGTGTTTAAAAGATGTAACAGTGTTTTTTTGTCCCATACTGGTGGATCAAATAGCAGCTCTGTATTTAAAGTATAATTACCGTTGTCCAAAAATTCAATCCGAACTTCTTCTAGGGGGTAGAACTTATCATCTTGTTGTAAACTCAACCTTATGTATTCTGTAATGATAAACTCTTTATCGGAAAATGAAATTTCAACTTCATCTAATGTTGAGTAAAACAATTTTACCTGCTCGTTTATTAATTCAATGTCTACTCTGGAAAAATAGCTGCGTTTTTTCACCTGTTTTTTTAAGCCAGACCAGCAGACCACAAAAGATTCTTTAAAGACTTTGTATTGGGTGGTGAGTTCTCCTTTGTGGTTGTCCATAAATTCTAGCACTCCGGCCAGTGTCAGTTCAATGTTATTTTGGGCGTGTTTTTCAATCCTTTTTACCATGCGAGGATTGCTGCTGTTTATTTTCATTTCAAAAACCTGTGGCACCGACATGCTACCTTCTCTATAAAAAATACTCCCGCCATAATATTTCCAGATGTTTTTTCGCAATGATGTTATTTGATCGGTCGGTCGTATGGTCACCAATCCTACAACCTTGCCTTTTGGGAGATGCGGAAAAGGAATATTTTCATAGAGAACGAAAGGGGGGTGCGTTAGGTAAGCATTGATGAGGTTTTGAATTTTACTGTCGTCAAAAAAATCTACCCCTACAATTTCATTGTTTTTGTCTTCTACCCCAACCACGATATAGGAATTGTTTTTTGGATTGGAATTGGAAAGGGCGCAAATGTGTTTTAAAAATTTTCCTTTTCCTTCTTTTGATCCTAAGCTTATCCGTAGCTTTTTGTCATAAAAACTATTTTCGTCATTATGCGCTAGCAGGGCTTTGATCAAAAGACGTTTGTTGATCATTCCTTTCGGTTTAGGGTTGTTGCATTGGCTTGTGCGGTGGGCAGCAGTGTTAAATCCGCTACTGTCACATGTGGGGGACATTGGGCCATATACAGTATGGCGTTGGCCACATCTTCGGCTTGTAAAGCATCTAGGGAGGCGTAGACTTGTGCAGCCCTCTCTGTGTCTCCTTTGAATCTGACTTCAGAAAACTCGGTTTCAACTAAGCCCGGATGAATGGCACTGACTCGAATGTTGTATGGATTTAAATCTATGCGCAACCCTTGCGTAAAAGCATCTACAGCAAATTTACTGGCACAGTAAACATTCCCTTTGGGGTAAACTTCAATGCCTGCAATGGACCCAAGGTTGATGATGTGTCCGCTTTTCCGTTCGACCATTTGAGGAAGAAGGGCCTTGGTAACGTACATTAAACCTTTAACATTTCCGTCTATCATGGCATCCCAATCGTCTAAATTGGCTTTGTCAACAGTGTCTAAACCATGTGCATTTCCGGCATTATTTACAAGAATGTCTACGCTTTTCCATTGAGGTGGAAGCGAATCTACCGCAGCGAAAACCGCCTGCCGATCGCGAACATCAAAGCCTAGAATATGGCAGGGAACATTTAATTTTTCTTTAAGGGCTTGAAGTCTTTCTTCTCTCCTGCCACAAAGAATAAGTCGTGCCCCGGTCTGTGCAAAAATTTCTGCAGTAGCTTTTCCTATACCGCTACTTGCACCGGTAATGAATATTGTTTTTTCCATGATCAAGCAACTTTATGTCCATTACTGGCTTCGAACAGTAAAAACCAGTCTTGGATGTCCAATTGTGTTTGTGCGGCTGCAACTGCTTTTTCCATTCGTTTACTCGAGCTTGTTCCCACAACGGGGTGTATGTTTGCAGGGTGCTGCATTAACCAAGCCAATAACAGTTGATCTTCTTCGAGCTTATATTTTTCTCCCATCTCCTTCATCAGGGGCAGCAATCTTTTTTGCTTTTCATCTTGGGATTTAAAATAAGAACCCAGGGGGCTCCAGGCCATAACTCCGATGCCTTCTATCTGCATAAAATCTAGGGTACCATCGCTAAGGGCAGTGTTTTGTGTTAAAGAACATTCCAGCTGATTCCATTTCACCTCTGCGCTTTGTTTCAATAGGGAAACTTGCTGTGGAGTGAAATTTGAAACACCAAAAGTTTTTACATCTCCTCTTTTTGAAAGGACAGAAAAAGCTTCTGCAACTTCATGCACATCCAAAAGAGGACTAGGGCGATGCAATAAGAGTACATCAAGGTAATCGAGTTGAAGATTCCTTAAACTTTGTTCAGCACTTGCGATGATGTGTTCTTTGGTGTAGTCGTAATGTTTTACGGAT
>CBFIJA010000103.1:0-2904 GCA_965662875.1 Candidatus Arcticimaribacter sp. | reverse complement strand
AAAGTAAGTGAACTACTTTTTGACAGCATTCTTCTATTTACCAGTAGAACCAATGCTGCAAGACCAAGCAATAAAAATTGAATCAAAAACAATTCGAATCTCATACGCTGCACTATTAAGATTTATGTTGTAAAGATACAGACTTATTCTCCTTTTTTTTTTAGAACGGGTGAAAGTTGTACACAGAATAGAGGAAGAATAGTGTATAAAAGTCAATGAAAGCTAATCAGCAGAACAGCAACATAAGATATTGAATATAAGCACATTAAAAAATAAACTAAATTTTTTAATTTAAATTTTGAAAAAAATGTTTTCAACAAAATGGTGAAAACCGATAGCGGTTCTAAATACTACGCATTAGACTTTTAAGACCAATTTCCCCATTTTTTCACCGCTGAATAGGCGTAAAAAGGTTTCTCTAAAATTTTCGATTCCCTCATAGATGTCTTCTTTACTTTTCAGTTTTCCTTCTTGCATCCATCCTGCCATTTCTTTCATTGCATGTCCATATTTTGGTGCATAATCTAAAACGACCATACCGGTCATGGAAGCGCGATTGACCAAAAGAGAAAGGTAGTTTTTTGGCCCTTGAGGTGCAGTAGTAGCGTTGTATTGTGAGATGGCTCCACATACTACAATACGTGCATGTTTACGAAGAAAAATGAGGGCAGCATCCAAGATGTCTCCACCTACATTGTCAAAGTAAACATCAATGCCTTTTGGGCAATTTCTTTTTATTTCTTTAATCACACTTTCGTTTTTGTAATCTATACAAGCGTCAAAGCCAAGTTGTTCTATTACATATTTACACTTTTCAGCGCCACCAGCAATACCGATAACGGTACATCCTTTGATTTTGGCGATTTGTCCTACGACACTGCCAACGGCCCCTGCTGCTCCAGAAACCAAAACAACATCTCCTTCTTTAATTTTTCCTACTTCAAGTATTCCAAAATAAGCGGTCATGCCGGGCATTCCTAAAGTTCCAATGTAGGCCGGTAGGGGAGCTCTGTTGGGGTCTACTTTGTAGAAATTCTCCCCTTTTGTAATCAAGTGACTTTGAACCCCTCCCCATCCAGTGACATAATCGCCTAGGGCAAAGGGAGCATTTCCTGCTGCATCAATTACTTTGCCTACGGTACCTGCTCTCATCACTTCTTCCAAAGCGACAGGAGGGATATAGGATCGCGTTTCGTTCATCCATCCCCGCATAGCAGGATCTAGTGAGATGTATTCTTGTTCTATGAGTACTTCTCCTTCCTCAAGTGCTCGTAATGGGGTTTCTGTATAGGCCCAAGTATTTTCATCAGGAAGCCCAACAGGACGTTGTTTCAATATTTGTTGTTTGTTGACCATCATTATCAATTTCTTTTCAAGATACAAAGAATTAAATGTGCAGGTTTAGTGTGCATTCTTTTTCAAAACGATGCAACCTGCCATTTATGAATATTTCCTTAGTTTCTTGGGCGTCAACGGAACAGCTAAAGGTATCATCCGAAATACTAAGGGTATAAATGGTATCCCTAAAGTTTATACTAAAGCGAATGCCTTTCCAATCTTTCGGTAAAAAGGGCTGAAAACTCAAACGATCCTCTACTATACGCATACCGGCAAACCCTTCAACGATACTCATCCAAGTTCCTGCCATACTGGTGATATGAAGTCCTTCATGCACTTCGGCATTATAGTCATCTAGGTCCAATCTAGACGTACGTAAATAAAAAGTATAGGCTTGCTCTTTCTTTCCTAATTTTGCGGCAAGAATTGCATGTATACATGGTGAAAGCGATGATTCATGTACCGTAAGGGGTTCGTAGAAATCATAATTTTTACGCAGACTTTCCAGGTCAAAATGATTTTCAAAAAAATAAAACCCTTGAAGAACATCGGCTTGTTTGATGTAGGGAGAACGGAGAATTCTGTCCCAGGACCAATGTTGATTTATGGGACGTTCTTCAGGATCAAGTTCAGAAACAGCAGTCAATTCTTTGTCTAAAAACCCATCTTGCTGAAGAAAAATTCCCAAGGCATCGTCTTTTGGGAAATACATATTCGTACAGATGTTATTCCATCCGGTTAATTCAGCAGCTTCAAAATTTATTTTTTTGCCTATGGCTGTAGCGCGTTCAGGATTAAGTTTTTCAAGATTCTCCCATTGTTCTGCAGCATAACGCATACACCATTGTGCACTGTAGTTGGTATACCAGTTGTTGTTTACATTGTTTTCATACTCATTGGGACCCGTAACTCCCAACATAACATAGGCCTTTCTGTGTTCGGAATAGTGAACACGTTGTGCCCAAAACCGTGCTATTCCAATCAATACTTCCATTCCCATTTCAGGGATGTAGCTTTTGTCACCGGTGTAGCGGGTATAGTTATAGATCGCGAAGGCGATTGCTCCATTTCTATGAATTTCTTCAAATGTAATTTCCCATTCGTTATGGCATTCCTCACCATTCATGGTTACCATAGGATACAATGCCGCACCATTACTAAAACCAAGTTTTTCAGCATTTTCTATAGCTTTTTCTAAGTGTTTATATCTATAGGTTAAAAGATTTCTTGCCACACTTTGGTCCTTAGTAGACATATAGAATGGTATGCAATAGGCTTCTGTATCCCAATAAGTGCTTCCTCCATATTTCTCTCCTGTAAAACCTTTTGGACCAATGTTGAGTTTTGGATCTGTACCTAAATAGGTTTGATTTAATTGAAAGATATTAAAGCGTATACCTTGTTGTGCTTTTACATCACCATCTATAGTGATATCTGCCATATCCCAAATTTTCGCCCATGATTTCTTTTGGTCCTCTAATAATCCTAAAAAACCTGCCTGTGTAGCTTTAGCCAATGCAATTTTTGTCTCAGTAATCAAAGCATCTTTATCATGGTTTCTGTCTG
>CBFIJA010000102.1:0-2907 GCA_965662875.1 Candidatus Arcticimaribacter sp. | reverse complement strand
CTGTCGTGGGTCGAAGAACAAATCCCAACAAAGGAGGACTGCTCCCCAAGTGAATGACAGAATTAAAGACCGCAACATTTTCGTGTCCAGCTTTGGATTTTGTCGCCAAAAGGTTGGCCGATTTATAGCCCGTAATGGCATTGATCATATGGGCTTTGTACCTTGTTTTTAATGCGGAGATGTCTGCAGAGGTGAAGTGCTTCATTTTTGATCTGCATTATTTTCACTCTCATCTTCGCGAAGGAGTAGCGTTAAAACCACATCAACTCCAGCAACCAAAACCCCAATGTATATAAAGTGCTTTTGTTCTTCAATTCCTTTAAACCCGCCGTTGAGAACAAAACGATCAATGGAACTGATAAAGGCCCCTAGGAAGACAACCAGAACAAGGGCTTTGTATTTTTGTATAAATTCTTTCATTGCTTTTTTTAACGAAGTTAACATTCTCAAAGTAGAGAACAAATCTTCGTAAGGGATAATTATTTGGCTAAAGAAATTTAACAATATGAGGGGGGGAATGCACATTTATTCTTTTTTCGGCTCTATTTGTCATATTTATATGAGCGATTGATTTAATCTATAATACAGAAGAATTCTAAATACTTTATTTTGTAATTTTGTTTTGAAAAATTTAATAGGATTATGGCATTCGACATCGAAATGATCAAAGCAGTATATGCGCGTCTAGAAGACCGTGTTTCTGCCGCTAGAAATTTAACTGGAAAACCGTTAACAGCTTCAGAAAAGATTTTATACTCCCACTTATGGGAAGAAAAATCAAATCGGCCCTATACGCGCGGTGCAGATTATGTAGATTTTGCACCCGACCGTATAGCATGTCAAGATGCTACAGCGCAAATGGCTTTGTTGCAGTTTATGCAAGCCGGAAAGTCAAAAGTAGCGGTTCCCACAACGGTTCATTGCGATCACTTAATTCAAGCCAAATCCGGAGCCGAGGTAGATTTAAAATCGGCCAATACTACTTCTGCTGAAGTTTTTAACTTTTTAGAGTCTGTTTCTGATAAATACGGGATAGGATTTTGGAAGCCCGGAGCTGGAATCATTCATCAAGTTGTTTTAGAAAACTACGCCTTTCCAGGAGGGATGATGATCGGAACAGATTCGCATACCGTAAATGCAGGTGGTCTTGGAATGTTGGCCATTGGTGTAGGGGGTGCAGATGCTGTTGATGTGATGGCGGATATGCCTTGGGAATTAAAATTCCCAAAACTCATCGGTGTAAAATTAACAGGAAAATTAAACGGATGGACCGCCCCAAAAGACGTCATCCTAAAAGTAGCAGGCATCTTGACGGTTAAAGGCGGAACAGGCGCCATCATAGAATATTTTGGGGAAGGTGCAGAAGCAATGTCTTGTACTGGGAAAGGAACCATTTGTAATATGGGAGCGGAAGTAGGCGCAACGACTTCTACCTTTGGATACGATGAATCCATGGAGCGCTATTTGCGTTCTACAGGAAGAGATGATGTGGCAGATGCAGCCAACGCAGTAAAGCAACATTTAACCGCAGATCCTGAAGTGTATGCTAACCCAGAGCATTATTTTGATCAAGTGATTGAGATTGATTTGGATACTCTTTCCCCGCATTTAAACGGACCTTTCACACCGGATTTGGCAACGCCAATCTCAGAAATGTCTAAAGTTGCTAAAGAAAACGATTGGCCATTGCAAGTAGAGTGGGGTTTAATCGGATCATGTACCAACTCTTCTTACGAAGATTTGTCGAGAGCGGCTTCAATTGCGAAACAAGCAGTAGAGAAAAATTTAGTAACAAAGGCAGAATTTGGAATCAATCCCGGTTCTGAACAAGTGCGCTACACTGCAGAAAGAGACGGCTTGTTAGGAGTCTTTGATGACCTAAGTGCAAAAATCTTTACCAATGCATGTGGACCTTGTATTGGACAATGGGCCAGAGAAGGCGCAGACAAGCAAGAGAAAAACTCTATTGTGCATTCATTCAATAGAAACTTTTCAAAACGTGCGGATGGAAACCCTAATACCCATGCTTTTGTAGCATCTCCAGAAATGGTGGCTGCAGTAGCCATTGCGGGACGTTTGGATTTTAATCCCTTAACAGATAAACTCATCAATCAAAATGGAGAAGAAGTATCGCTTGACCCACCAACAGGGTTAGAGTTACCTCCAAAAGGATTTGACGTGGAAGATAATGGTTATTTGGCTCCTTCAGAAGACGGTTCTTCTGTAGATGTAGTGGTCAATGATGATTCTGAACGTTTACAGTTATTGACTCCCTTCCAGCCTTGGAACGGTGAGAACTTAACCGGCGCTAAACTGTTAATCAAAGCGCACGGAAAGTGTACCACAGACCACATTTCTATGGCCGGTCCTTGGTTGCGTTTCCGCGGTCACTTGGATAATATTTCTAACAACTGTTTGATTGGGGCTGTGAATGCATACAATCAAAAAACAAACTTTGTCAAAAATCAATTGACCGGAGAGTATGGTGGAGTTCCCGATACCCAACGTGAATACAAAGCCGCAGGCATTGAAACGGTAGTGGTTGGAGATCACAACTACGGTGAAGGATCTTCAAGAGAGCATGCTGCAATGGAGCCACGTTTCTTAGGCGTTAAAGTTGTCTTGGTAAAATCGTTCGCTCGTATTCATGAAACAAACTTGAAGAAACAAGGAATGTTAGGGATCACCTTTGACAATGAATCGGATTACGATTTGATTCAAGAAGACGATACTTTTAACTTTGTGGACCTAAAAGATTTTGCACCCGGAAAGCCTTTAACCATAGAAGTGGTTCATGCAGACGGATCTACTGACACCATCAAAGCGAATCACACCTACAATGCACAACAGATCGAGTGGTTTAAAGAGGGTTCTGCCTTGAACTTAATCAAGAAGCAAAACGCGGTT
>CBFIJA010000101.1:0-2970 GCA_965662875.1 Candidatus Arcticimaribacter sp. | reverse complement strand
TGCAATTTTCTTTCCCCTCCAGCGTAGAACCATCTTCTAGCCTAAAGACAATATTGTCTGCCATATAGCTTCCAGCCTTCTCATAGTCTTTGTTTATTAAGTGTTTATGCATCTCCTGAACTTTTAGGATCAAGTCTGGATTGCCGATCTCAAAACTGTCGAGATAGGTGGCGTCATAAATGTAGTTTACCTCAGTTTCAGAAGTATTTTGCGCATGACTCCAAGAGATGAATAAAAGAGCTGTAAAAAATAAAAAGTTTTTCATTTTAAATGTGGTTTATGGTTATGATATGAAGGTACAAATTAATTAAACACAGCAACTCGGTGCTCTTTATAATAATATAATAAATATTTATGGACTAAATTATGAACCTAATAAAAAAATGACGAATTTGTTGTGAATTAAACGAAAGAAAAATGAACGAAAGCAAATGCCCATTCCACGGTTCAACAACGCAACCTAACCTTGGAACACAGAACAAAGATTGGTGGCCCAACCAACTCAACTTGGATATTCTAAGACAACACGACAGTAAAAGCAACCCTCTTTCGGAAGTTGATTACAAAGAAGAGGTAAAAAAATTAGACTTAAATGCAGTAAAAGAAGACCTAAAGTCCGTTTTAAAAAACAGTCAGGAGTGGTGGCCTGCAGATTATGGTCACTACGGCCCATTTTTTATCCGCATGACATGGCATGCTGCAGGGACCTATAGAAACGGAGATGGAAGAGGCGGCGCCGCCACAGGTGCACAACGCTTTGCACCTCTGAATTCATGGCCCGATAACGGGAATTTGGACAAGGCACGAAGATTACTTTGGCCGATTAAAGAGAAATATGGGAATAAATTGTCTTGGGCAGATTTACTTGTCCTTGCGGGCAATGTGGCCATCGAAGACATGGGGGGTCCAAACCATGGAACGGTTATGGGGCGTGAAGATATTTGGCATCCCGAGAAAGATATTTATTGGGGCGCTGAAGACGAGTGGTTAGGAGATAACCGTTATGGGGACACGCGTCAGTCGTTAGAAAATCCTCTTGCGGCAGTTCAAATGGGACTGATCTATGTAAATCCAGAAGGACCCAACGGAAATCCAGACCCGGCACTTTCTGCGCAAGACGTTCGGGAAACATTCAAACGTATGGCCATGAATGACGAAGAGACCGTTGCGTTAACAGCAGGGGGGCACACCTTTGGAAAAGCGCATGGCGCTGGGGATGCTGCCTTGGTAGGGGCAGAACCGGAAGGAACAGCGATTGAAGAAATGGGACTTGGCTGGATCAACAGCTACGGTTCTGGAAAAGGGGTAGACACCATTACCAGTGGTATTGAAGGACCTTGGACCACCAATCCAATTCAATGGGATATGGGGTATTTGGATTTATTGCTAAAATACGAATGGGAGTGTAAAAAAAGCCCTGCAGGCGCATGGCAATGGCATCCTATTGATTGTGCAGAAGAAGATATGGTCCCCCAAGTAGATGGGAGTGATGTAAAGGTTCTTCCTATGATGACTACTGCAGATATGTCTTTGAAAGTAGACCCTGCATATAGAGAAATTTGTGAGCGTTTTCAGGCCAATCCAGAGGAGTTTGGGGAGGCTTTTGCACGGGCATGGTTCAAGCTCTTGCATCGCGATATGGGGCCTAAGACAAATTATGTTACGGGTGATTACAATGATGCAACCTATGTTTGGCAAGATCCGACACCTAAAGGAGAAAGCCTTTCTCCTGCCGTAGAAAAAGAGGTGCGAGAAGCCCTTAAAACATCTGGACTTAGTGTAGCCCAATTGGTAGAAACAGCTTGGGCCAGTGCAAGTACGTTTCGTGCTTCGGACAACCGCGGTGGAGCCAATGGCGCTCGTATACGATTGGCCCCTCAGAAAGATTGGGCAATCAATAAACCCAACGAATTAAAGGGCATCTTAGGCATCTATGAAAATATTGCCGAAAAACACAACACCAGCATTGCAGATGTTATTGTCTTGGGGGGTGCTGTGGGCATCGAAATGGCCAGTGGGAAAAATGTTCCCACAACAACAGGACGCGGAGATGCTACTCAAGAAAACACAGATGTTGATTCTTTTAACCTCTTAAAGCCACGTGCTTGTGGCTTTAGAAATTATTCAGAAAAAGAGTTTGCTGTAAGTCCAGAAGAAATTCTTTTGGACAAAGCTCAGCTTCTAGGCCTCAATCCGGTAGAACTTACCGTATTGGTTGGGGGCATGAGAGCAATGGGTGTTTCCCAAAGCGGCGATGGAGTATGGACCAATGGAAAATTGGATAACAGTTGGTTTAAAACCTTACTCTCCATGGAAGTTGCCTGGAGAACTACGGGCTACAATAGTTATGAAGCAAGAAGCAGAACTACAGGGGCGATAGAACGTACCGCTTCCCGAACAGATCTTGTATTTGGGTCAAATTCTGAACTCAGAGCGATTGTGGAGGTGTATGCTCAGAACGATAACAATGACAAATTTGTCAAGGACTTTATTGCCGCGTGGAACAAGGTAATGAATGCGGATAGATTTGATTTAAAATAAAAAATATTCCAGGGGTCAAACGCACCCCTGGAATATCACTTTTGAATATGATTTGTATCTGCGCTGCTTTCCCGATAAAACGTCAAAAAGGTCTTTTGTTGGATAGAAGTTTGCAAGAAAAATTGCAAATGCACATCCAGAAGCAAATAGGTTATCCCCCCTTTTTGTTCAATACTGAAAAAGGCTTTTATGTCTTTTATGACCGCAAAGACCATACGGACACGCTAGTAACGAGTGTGGCTTATTACCTCGACAAGCATGCGGTGCCTCATCGGCTTGTTGCTGCGCATCAAAGCCCTAATTTTTTTGCTAATGAGATTCAAGAGGCCTTGAACAATCCTGATGCTTCTTGTTTTGCATGGAAGAATTTTATCAGCAGTTTTTTGTATCAGTTGGATCCTTTTAAGGGGTCGGTGCGGGCCATTTCCA
>CBFIJA010000100.1:0-3037 GCA_965662875.1 Candidatus Arcticimaribacter sp. | reverse complement strand
TGGTTGTCATCTTGTTGATTGACGGAACGGCCTATGCAAGAATGGACCACTACAACAAACAGTTGTTGTCCGTCTCTGAAGTAAAAGGGTAACTAAATACGTTATTTTTTGCTGCTGAACCCTGCTCTATCCTACTTTAGAGACTTGACGTTTGCGTTCGTTTTCGTCCAAGTATACTTTTCTTAGACGAAGATGGTTGGGGGTTACTTCAACATATTCATCGCCTTGGATGTATTCCAATGCTTCTTCTAATGAGAATTTTAAGGGAGGCGCAAGTTTTACTTTATCGTCTGACCCAGAGGCACGAACGTTGGATAACTTTTTGGTTTTGGTGACATTTACAACCATATCGTCTCCACGAGAGTTTTCTCCAATCACTTGACCGGTATACACCTCTTCGTTGGGTGCAACAAAGAATTTTCCGCGTTCTTGCAGTTTGTCAAGAGAGTAAGGGATGGCGTTTCCTTTCTCCATGGAAATCAAAGATCCGTTGATGCGTCCTGGAATGTCTCCTCTAAAGGGAGCAAATTCCTTAAAGCGGTGGTTCATGATGGCTTCCCCTGCAGTAGCCGTAAGCAATTGATTACGCAAGCCTATGATTCCACGAGAGGGCACAATAAACTCACACACCATGCGGTCTCCTTTTGGGGTCATGCTCAGCATTTCTCCTTTACGAAGGGTCACCATTTCAATGGCTTTCCCAGAAACATTCTCAGGCAAGTCGATGGTTAATTCCTCGATAGGCTCGTGTTTCACCCCGTCTATTTCTTTAATGATTACTTGGGGTTGTCCGATTTGTAATTCATAGCCCTCACGGCGCATGGTTTCAATCAAAACAGAAAGGTGCAATACCCCGCGCCCAAAAACAATAAACTTATCTGCAGAATTGGTTTCTTGAAGGCGCATGGCTAGGTTGCGTTCCAATTCTTTTTCCAAACGGTCTTTGATGTGGCGGGAAGTAACAAACTTTCCATCCTGCCCAAAGAAGGGAGAATCATTGATGGTAAACAACATGCTCATCGTAGGTTCATCTATCGCAATGGTTGGAAGTGCTTCCGGGTTTTCAGCATCCGCAAGGGTGTCCCCAATTTCAAATTGCTCTAACCCAATGACAGCACAAATGTCCCCAGCATGTACTTGCTCTACTTTTTGACGCCCCAATCCATCAAAAACATTCAATTCTTTGATGCGTTGCTTGGTGATTTTGCCTTCTCTATTGACCAATGAAACGGCCATTCCCGCGCTGAGTGTTCCGCGTTGGAGTCTTCCAATGGCGATTCTTCCTGTATAGGAAGAGAAGTCCAAAGAAGTAATCAACAATTGAGGGGTTCCTTCTTCTACTTTTGGGGAAGGGACATGTTCCAGTACCATATCCAAAAGCGGTTCTACATTTTCTGTTTGCACTTTCCAGTCTTCACTCATCCAATTGTTTTTGGCCGAACCATAAACGGTTGGAAAATCGAGCTGCCACTCCTCTGCTCCCAATTCAAACATGAGGTCAAAAACAGACTCGTGTACTTCTTCTGGGGTACAATTTTCTTTGTCGACTTTATTGACAACCACAATGGGCTTTAACTTTAAGTCGATTGCTTTTTGCAATACAAATCGGGTTTGAGGCATTGGGCCTTCAAAGGCGTCTACAAGGAGTAATACTCCATCTGCCATATTCAAAACGCGTTCTACTTCCCCACCAAAATCGGCGTGACCGGGGGTATCTATGATATTGATTTTGGTGTCCTTGTAGGTCACCGAGATGTTTTTAGATAAAATGGTAATCCCGCGTTCGCGTTCCAAATCATTGTTGTCCAAGATCAAATCCCCTTTGTTTTCATTGGTACGAAAGAGTTCACAATGGTGCATAATTTTGTCTACCAGAGTGGTTTTACCGTGGTCTACGTGGGCGATGATGGCAATGTTTTTAATAGTACTCATGCGTGATTTTTTACAGCCGCAAAGATAGCGGTATATTATTGACTTATAACCGAATTGTCTCTTTTTATTCGAGCTGGCTTTTTCCTAGAAAAGGAGTAGTTTTGTAAAAAATTATTCATGGACTTTTCTGCCTTAGCAAAAATAAACACAGCCAACCTAAATAACTTCTTCTTGATCGCCGGCCCATGCGCAATTGAAGGAGAAGAAATGGCGTTGGAAATTGGGGAAAAAATCAACACCATCGCCCAAAAACTAGAGATTCCTTTTATTTTCAAAGGCAGCTTTAAAAAAGCCAACCGCAGCCGGATCGATAGTTTTACGGGTATTGGCAATGAAAAGGCGTTGAAAATTCTGAAGAAAGTGGGAGATACATTTCATGTCCCTACCCTTACGGACATTCACGAAGCCCGTGATGCAGCACTTGCCGCACAATATGTAGATGTATTGCAAATTCCTGCTTTTTTGGTGCGCCAAACAGATTTGGTCGTGGCTGCTGCCAAAACAGGAAAGGTCGTGAACCTAAAGAAAGGACAATTCATGAGTCCAGAAAGCATGCAGTTTGCCGTACAAAAAGTAAAAGACAGCGGCAATCCAAACGCTTGGGTAACCGACAGGGGAACCCAATTTGGCTATACCGATTTGATTGTGGATTTCAGAGGAATTCCTACACTACGCGAAATTGCACCAACCGTATTGGATGTGACCCATTCTTTACAGCAACCCAATCAAAGCAGTGGAGTAACGGGGGGACGTCCTGCATTGATTGAAACCATTGCCCGAGCAGGCATCGTAAATCATGTCGATGGGCTCTTTATTGAAACACACCCTACTCCTTCCGCAGCTAAAAGCGACGGGGCCAATATGCTTCCGTTGGATCAGCTGGAAGGCTTGTTGGAACGACTGACGGAAATACGAAAGCTCATCAACGGCTTTTAATTGCTAGAATCTTTGTAGTTTTACACGCTGCTACTGCAGCAGTTCTTTGACATTATGGGGTCGACTGGTTTTGACAGCGAGATCAATCGAACAGTAAGCACGTCGAGCATTGAGTCACAGCTCGTAAATCATGGATTCAAACCTTAATTGGCGAAAATAACTACGCTCT
>CBFIJA010000099.1:0-3084 GCA_965662875.1 Candidatus Arcticimaribacter sp. | reverse complement strand
TATGCGGGGCAAATCATTAAGTACATTGTCACACCTATACTTGGACTTCCCTTGCGTTGGGTAACAGAAATAACCCATGTCGAGGACAATAAATACTTTGTAGACGAACAGCGTTTTGGGCCATATAGCCTTTGGCACCATAAACACTTTATTAAGGACATACCGGGGGGTGTGGAGATGATTGATATTGTAGACTACAAATTGCCTTTAGGAATGCTTGGAAGATTGGCACACCCCCTATTTGTAAAGAGACAGTTAAAACAAATTTTTGATTATAGATACAACAAACTCGTTGAGTTGTTTGGTGAATTTAGGGATTAAATAGCTATGAAAAAGAACATTTTAATCATTGGAGGTTCAAGCGGAATTGGCCGTGCTTTGGTAGACCTTTTGGCACAAGAGCACACCCTTTTTGTGGCGTCAAGAAGTAATGAATCTCTGTCTAATGCCGGAGTTACACATCTGACCTATGACGTTCTGAACGATGAACTGGATGTAGACCTCTTACCCGAACAACTTGACGGTTTTGTGTATTGTCCTGGTAGTATAAATTTACGCCCGTTTCGAGGGTTAAAGCCACAAACTTTCCAAGACGATTTTAACTTAAATGTAATTGGAGCGGTAAAGACTATCCAAACTGTGTTGCCTTTATTGCAAAAAAGCACACAAGCCAGTTTGGTCTTTTACAGCACTGTTGCTGTAAGCACAGGAATGCCATTTCATGCTTCTGTAGCAGCGGCTAAAGGAGCGCTCGAAGGACTCACTCGCTCTCTAGCAGCAGAATACGCACCAAAATTTAGAGTGAACTGTATTGCTCCTTCATTGACAGATAACCCTTTGGCTGAAAAGTTTTTAAACAACGAAGCTAAAGTAGAAAAAGCAGAAGAACGTCATCCCCTTAAAAAAGTGGGATCAGCAAAAAATATAGCTCAAATGACGGCTTTTCTCCTCGGAGAAGAAAGTCAATGGATGACCGGACAAATCCTACATGTAGATGGAGGAATCGGGGATCTAAAAACAAATTAAAGTGGAACACTATACAGTATTTTGGTTTAGACGGGACTTACGCATAAACGACAATGCCGGACTTTATCACGCCCTCAAAAGCGGAAAAAAAGTTCTCCCGATCTTCATCTTCGATACTGAGATCATTCACAAGCTGCCTAAAAAGGATGCTCGAATAGAAATGATTCATGCGGCCTTGAGGAACATATCTGATGCTATGAAGAGGAACAGATGTAATGTTGGAATGTATCTGGGACAACCCGAGGCCGTTTTTGAATCGTTGTGTAAAACTTATCCTATTTCCAAAGTTGTAGTCAATCATGACTACGAACCCTATGCCCGGGAAAGAGATCAAAAAATAGCGGCACTACTTTCCAAAAACAACATCGTTTTCGAAACCCATAAAGACCAGGTGATTTTTGAAAAGGAAGATGTCACAAAAGACGATGGCAATCCCTACAAAGTTTACACCCCCTATTCTAGAAAATGGTTAAAACGTTTTGAAGAACACGGCCTTGAACACTATCCTTCCGAAGATCAACTGGATCAACTGGCAGCAGTAGCACAACCGGAATTGGACTTAACTGATTTGGGTTTTGCTAAAAGTTCAGTCGAACAACCAAAATACAAGTTTACTTCAGAAGTCATCGACCAGTACGAAGAAACGCGTAACTATCCTGCATTGGACCTGACATCACGTATAGGACCACAACTCCGTTTTGGGACCATTAGTGTTCGAAAAGCTGTTCAAAAAGCAGCTAAATCAAATAACATTACTTTTTTAAAGGAACTGATATGGCGGGAATTTTTCATGCAAATTTTATGGCATTTCCCCCATACAGTAAAGGACAGCTTTAAACCTCAGTACGATCGTATTGCTTGGCGAAATGATCCAGAGGAATTTAAAAAATGGTGTGAAGGTAAAACAGGATATCCCTTCGTGGATGCAGGAATGCGGGAATTGAATGCCACAGGATTCATGCACAACAGGGTGCGTATGCTTGTGGGTAGTTTTTTATGCAAACACCTCTTAATCGATTGGCGTTGGGGCGAAGCTTATTTTGCTGAAAAATTATTGGACTACGAACAAGCCAGTAACATTGGTAACTGGCAGTGGGTAGCTGGAACTGGAGTGGATGCAGCCCCCTACTTTCGGATTTTTAATCCTACAGATCAAATAAAAAAGTTCGACAAGCAACACGAATACATTAAAAAATGGGTGCCAGACTACCAAGAACTCACCTACCCTAAACCCATTGTAGACCACAAATTTGCTCGTGAGCGGTGCTTAACCACTTACAAAGAAGGGTTGAATGCCTAGGGGAATTAAAAAGTCAAATCTCCCAGAGAAAATTTGTATCCGCTGTAAGCGACCCTTCCAATGGAGAAAAAAATGGGAAAAAGACTGGGACAATGTAAAATATTGTAGCAAAAAATGCAGAAACGAAAAGGAAAAGCCCTCGTCTGGCTAAGAAATGATTTACGGGTACAAGATCAAGCTTCATTTTATAAAGCAACACAAAAGTATCAAAGCGTTGTGGCTTTTTACTGCTTTGACCCATTGCACTTCGCAGACACCCCCTGGGGATTTAAAAAAACGGGGGCGTTTAGAATGAAATTTCTTTTGGAAACCATTGCACAGCTAAAAAAAGAACTCGAAGCATTAAACATCAGTTTAATCTTAGGGAAAAAAGATCCCGCTTCTGAAATAAAAGCTTGGGTAGATACCCTCGACATTACAGACATTTACTTCCAACAAGAATGGACCAAGGAAGAAAAGATTAGGGAATCAGAAGTGAGAAACATCTTGAAGGATACTGTGGAAGTTCACACTCATTTCGATCAGTTTCTTTTTCATCCTGAAGACATTCCAATGACTGTTAGTGACTTGCCTGAAGTTTTTACGGCCTTTCGAAAAAAATGTGAAAAGTACAGTACAATTCGAAAATCGCTCCCCACTCCTACTCCAATGAGGGAGGAAAATATTTTGGTACAAACTTTTTCTATACCCCATTCGGAAGACTTGGGCATCGAAAAACCCGAAGCACATTCCCATTCGGCCTTTCCCTTTAAAGGGGG
>CBFIJA010000098.1:0-3170 GCA_965662875.1 Candidatus Arcticimaribacter sp. | reverse complement strand
ATATCCGATGCTTGTCCTTGTGCTCCGCCTAGGGGCTGATGAATCATAACCCTAGAGTGGGTAAGAGCGGAACGTTTTCCTTCTGCCCCAGCACACAACAATACCGCACCCATAGAAGCGGCAATTCCGGTACATATTGTGGCTACATCTGGTTTTACATATTGCATTGTGTCATAAATCCCCAAACCTGCATAAACGCTTCCTCCAGGAGAATTGATGTACATCTGTATGTCGCGTTTAGCATCTACACTTTGTAAAAACAAGAGTTGAGCTTGAATAATGTTCGCAACTTGGTCGTCTATTCCTGTTCCTAAAAACAAAACGCGATCCATCATTAAGCGTGAAAATACGTCCATTTGAGCAACGTTCATTTGACGTTCTTCTATGATGTAAGGAGTCATACTGCTGACAATCTTATCATAGTACATAGCATTTACGCCATGGTGTTTGGTTGCGTATTTTTTGAATTCTTTTCCGTAGTTCATTTTTTTCGTATTTGAAATAAAAGTAAACAATTTTCTTAGGAAGTACCGTAGGCTTCTTTTACAAAAGCTTCATAATTGACCTTCTTTTCTTTAAGGTTGGCATTTTCCTTGTAAAAGGACAATAGTTTTTGACTCATCAACTGATCGGATAAACGCTTGGTTTCCTCTTGATTGGAAAAAATACGGGAAGCAATGTCATCCAGTTCTTTGTCTTCTGGACTCAGCTGTCCGTATTGTGCCATTTGTTGTTTGATCATGTCTTTCGCAAAATCTTTCAACTCCTCAAACTGAATCTGTAAATCATTGTTTTTAATGATTTCTCCTTCGATCAACTGATAGCGAATGCCTTTTTCAGATTTCTCATATTCAGCAGCGGCTTCCTCTGCCGTTAAAGGTTGTTCTCCTGTGCTTTGTAACCAACGCACTAAAAATTCATTTGGGAGATCGAATTTTGTGTTTTCAATCAAGCTTTCGGTAATGTCATTCAATAATTTTTGCTCTGACTGTTGTACGAATTGTTTCTCGATCCCTTCTTTAATTTTTTCCTTCAACTCCGTCACCGTTTTTACCGATCCCGCTTCGTATAGCTTGTCGAATAATTCTTGATCGAGTTCAGCGAGAATTCTTTTGTTGGCTTCTGTAACTGTGATTTCAACTTCTGCAGGAAGTTCTGCCAGTTGGTCTTGTGTTACTCCAAAAGCACGTGCAGCAACGCTGTCTTCTTTAAAGAGGCTTTTGGTTTTAAACTGCGCCGCATCTCCCAAGGCCAAAGCTTTTAATGCGTCTGTGTTTTTTTTGCCTTTAAAATCATCGAAGTTTACCGTTGGAGAAGTGTCTATAGCTGCGTCTTCATTTTTAATGGTCAAGCTCAATTCCAATCCTTTATCGATGGCGGTTTGTGCTTCAAGCTTTCCGTACTGCTTCTGAATATAGCCCAGTTGCTCTTCAATCATTTTCTTGTCTGCTTCAACAACATAATGTGTGATCGCTTTTTTCCCTTTGACCTTTACTTCAAATTCTGGCGCCAAGCCAATTTCGAATTCAAAGGTGAGGCTGTCGGATTTCCAATCGATATCGTCCTGCATCTTAGGCAACGGATTCCCTAAGAGTTCAAGTTTTTCTTCTTGAATAAAGGTATTGAGGTTTTCTTGTAAAAGTTTATTGACCTCATCTGCAGTAACGGCAGTTTCGTATTGCTTTTTGATCATGCCCATAGGGACGTGTCCTTTTCGGAAACCAGGGATGTTTGCATTTTTGCGGTAGTCTTTTAGAATGCCGCTTACTTTTTCTGCAAAATCTTCTTGCTGAAGTGTAATCTGGATGGATGCGTTTAGGGCGTCAATGTCTGTTTTGGTTACTTGCATGAATTCTATCAATAAATTAGTGCGCAAAAATACGTTATTCTCTTACAGTGTACAAGCTTCTTTTGTTTCGATTCATCCTAATTTCAATGATTTACCAATAGAAAATGTTTTTTCGATAAAAAAACCCTTACATTTGCCCCCTGAATTAATCAATCGGCGTCGAGAACGCCACAAAATTAATATGTTATGCCTGTAAAAATTAGATTACAAAGACACGGAAAAAAAGGAAAACCTTTTTATTGGGTAGTTGCAGCAGATGCTCGCGCCAAAAGAGACGGTCGTTACCTTGAAAAACTCGGAACGTACAACCCAAACACCAATCCTGCTACTGTAGACATCAATGTTGACAATGCTGTAAAATGGCTCGATAACGGAGCTCAGCCAACAGATACTGCAAGAACACTTTTATCTTACCGCGGCGTACTTTTAAAGCATCACCTGAATGGCGGTGTAAAAAAGGGTGCCCTAACACAAGAAGATGCAGATAAGAAATTTGAAGCATGGTTGGAAGAAAAACAATCTAAGATTCAAGCTAAAGTAGACGGTTTAACAAAAGAAGAAGCGGATGCTAGAGCTGCCGCGCTTGCTGCAGAAAAAGCGGTAAACGATAAACGTCTTGCAGATGCAAAAGCCTTAGAAGAAGAGGCGGCTGCTGAAGCGGCTGCAGCAGAAGCGGAAGCAGAAGCTGAAAATGCATCTGAAGAAGCGGTTGCAGAAGCCACTGAAGAAGCGGCTCCTGAAGAAGGAGAAGCTCCTGCAGAAGAAGCAGAAGACAAAGCTTAATTTTTAACGAATGCGTCTAGAAGATTGTTTCTACCTAGGCACCATCGTTTCCAAATTCAGTTATAAGGGAGAAGTACTGGCCAAGCTAGATACAGATGCTCCCGAAGACTTTTTAGGAATGGAATCAGTATTTCTCTTACAAGGGAAGCAACTGATTCCATTTTTTATTGAAAGAACCCGCTTACAAAAATCAAACTTACTGCGCATTAAATTCGAAGACATCGAAGATGAGCCTGCAGCAGATTTGTTAATGAAGAAGGAACTGTACCTCCCCTTAGCGCTTCTGCCTTCTTTGGAGGGAAATAAGTTTTATTACCACGAGATTTTGAACTTTACCGCATTGGATCAAAACCAAAACGCGATAGGCATCATCAAAGGTGTAAACGACCAAACGGCACAGGCACTTTTGATTATTGAAGCACAAGGGGGAAATGAGGTATTGGTTCCTCTACACGATGATTTTATTGTTTTGCTCAACCGAGACAAAAAGACATTGCAATTGCAACTTCCCGACGATTTTTTATCGTTGTATCAATAA
>CBFIJA010000097.1:0-3244 GCA_965662875.1 Candidatus Arcticimaribacter sp. | reverse complement strand
TTTGTTTGTGATGCTTACCGTTCCCTTTTTAAATTTATTTTTACTGCTGCACTTTTTTTACGCCAAAGGCCACAATAATGCGCTCTCTTTTGCTTTGCTCTTTTGCCTGATAGGGGATTGCACGCTTTTAATCGATCATTTTAATTATTTTATTTCAGGACTGACCGCCTATTGGGGGGCATGCATCCTATTTTGCATTTCCATTTTAAAACGCTTAGAGGGAAATTTAATCGTACAAATAAAGAAGAAAAAAGCCGTACTGCCCATGGGCTTATACGGCCTGTACCTTGTTGGCCTGATGTATTCAATACATTCTTTTATGGGAGAGCTGTTTTATCCTACCTTTCTGTACTCCATTTCTTTAGCATTAACCTGTGGCTTGAGTGGTTTACTCTTGCTGGAAAAAAGAAATACTGCAACCAAAAATGTCTTTTACGGCTGCATTCTTTTGAGCATATGCGCTTCCCTTATCGGATTGAATAAATTTGTCTTAATCGACCAAACTTTTCGATTTTTAGAAGTTTTATTCTACGCACCCTCCTTGTATTTTCTATATTTAGGGTTCAATGATCCTTTTTTCAATGAAAACATTTAAACTTCTATTATTCCTCCTCTTATTTTCAAATTTCAGCTTTTCGCAATCTGAAGAGATTGAAAGCGATGACACCCCGTATACCGCACCATTAAATGACAAATCTTTAGCAGGCCAAAAACAATACACCATTGAATTACTTGCTCTAGCAGGGTATACTGTAGATGAAATCATCGTGTACCAAACCCTGCCTAAAAACGCAAAAGTATTTCAAGTAAAATTCGAAAACAGCCCTACAGGGGGCTTTGTCTATGTCCGTTGGAACAAGGAAAAAAAAGAAAACTATGTTGCCAATAAACGTATTGACCCCGGCCTCTACTACAACCTAAAGGCAGCAAATGAAATTTACAGAAAACAAACCGATTCTCTTTATTTCAGTGTAACCCACAAAGCACTTCAAGCGCCGGATCAAGACGAGATTTCTGAAGAAGACTTGGAGAATTTCCGCCTTGAATACGATTTACAACAGGAAGAAAAAAAGCTTATGGAACTTGAAAAACAAAGCAAATCCAAAGCAAAGAAGGAAAGGAAGAAAAAGAAAGACCAATAGTTTCTGTCTTAGTTTTGTTTAATAAAAGTTAAACAAAATTTTGTTTTGCTAGGTCAGGCATTGTATTTTTGAAAAAAAAGAAAATGCTTAAGAAAATTGCAGTACTGTTGCTGTGTACTACGGGTGTAGTGTATGCCCAAATCTCAGGAGATTTTACCGGACATGTTATTGATGCAGAATCGCAACAACCCCTAGAGGGCGCAACTGTAATTCTTGAGGGCACCACAGAGGGAGTGATCACGGATGCACAGGGCTATTTTGAATTTCAAGACATCCCTGCACAAACCTACAACCTTACGGCTAGCTATTTGGGATTTGAAAGTCAAACGCTATACAATGTTATTGTAAAATCTGTAGGAACCGCTGATTTACTCTTCAAGCTATATCCCAGCTCTGACCAGTTGGAGGAAGTAATCATTTCAAAGAGTCCTTTTCGCACCAATAGCGAAACTCCCTTGTCCACCCAATCTTTATCTGCCGTGGAAATCGAAACCTATCCCGGTGGGAATAATGACATTGCCAAAGTAGCGCAATCTTTACCTGGAATTTCCCCGTCTATCGGTGGTTTTCGAAATGACTTCATCATCCGCGGGGGCGCTCCCAACGAAACGGTTTACTACTTGGATGGCATTGAGATTCCAAACATCAATCACTTCGCTACACAAGGCAGCGCAGGTGGACCTGTCGGAATGTTAAACGTAGATTTTATTCGTGAAGTAAATCTTTCTACTTCTGCTTTTGGTGCAGAATACGACAATCCGCTTTCAGGGGTTTTGGCTTTCGAACAACGCGAAGGAAACACTCAAAAAATGGCTACAAAAATACGTGTTGGCGCAAGTGAAGCAGGCATCACGCTCAACACCCCCCTCTTTAAAGGGGAAAAGGAACGTGCCAACACCACTTTGATGCTTTCGGCAAGAAGAAGTTATTTGCAGTTTATTTTTGAATTGGTAGGGCTTCCCATACGTCCAGACTATTGGGATTATCAAATGAAACTCACCCATAAAATAGATGCTTTCAATACACTGAGTGTCATTGGACTGGGATCGATAGACGATTTTTCTGTGGCGGCTCCCGATGATTTTGATGCACAACAACAAGCGACCATCGAACAAGTTCCCATCATCCAACAACGCACTAATACGGTAGGGGTTACCTGGAAAAATAACTTTAAAAACGGTCGAGGTAGAATGCAAGTTGCCTTGAGCAATAACCGCTTGCAAAACACAGTAAATCGTTTCTCAGATAATGTCAATAAAACGGGGGTGCTTTTTGAAAACGATGCAATTGAAAATGAAACAAAACTTCGGCTAGGCATTACACAATACGGCGACCAATGGAAATGGGCCTACGGCTTTAACATACAACGGTCTGTCTATGAAAATGCTACGGTTAGCTTATTGAATAATTTCAACTACAGTACGGCAATCAATTTTAATAAATACGGCTTTTTTGCCAAAGCCAGCCGCACCTTTTTAAAAGAGCGGTTGAGTCTTTCTTTTGGTCTTCGGGCAGATGGAGACAGCTTTACTACGGGCTCTAGTCTTTTGGATAACCTCTCCCCTAGAATTGCGGGTTCTTACAATTTAACTGAGGACCAACAGTGGAAAATAAATGCATCGGTAGGGCGTTATTACAAAATCCCCACCTACACCATGCTTGGCTTTCAAAACCTCAATGGTGTATTCATCAACAAAGATGCGCGTTACACGCGCAGTGACCACTATGTTGTGGGCATAGAATACAACTGGACACCCACTTCTAGAATTACAGTAGAAGGATTTTTAAAGGACTACAGTCAATACCCCGTTTCTGTTTTAGATGGTATTTCTTTGGCCAACAAAGGAGGCGGATTTGAAGTACTTGGCAATGAACCCATCACCGACGATGGAGAAGGAAAAAGCTATGGGCTCGAATTTTTATTCCAACAAAAATTAAGCCGTAACTTTTATGGGGTATTGGCTTACACTTATTTCTTTAGTGAATTTACGGGCACCAATGGCATCCTTTTGCCTTCCGTATGGGACAGTCGAAATTTACTTTCTTTTACCGGAGGATACAAATTGCCTAAAAACTGGGAGATCAGTATGCGTTATCGCTTT
>CBFIJA010000096.1:0-3277 GCA_965662875.1 Candidatus Arcticimaribacter sp. | reverse complement strand
AACAAAAATGACGCGCCGTGGGATGCAGTTTCTTCAAGGCCGCAATTGACGCTTTTACATCCTCCTCGTTTAAAATTGGAAAAGCATACCCATAGAACTTACTCCCTTTTTCTTTAAAGAATGATTCTGGCGAAGATGTTTCTAGAGTTATATAAGTGTCTTTCACAGGTCGTGTTTACCTAAATCTAAATAAGTCTATTTGTTTATAGGTAGAGTATTGAAAAGTTCTTAAATAAAAAAAGAATTCTCATTTTTCCCGTAAACAAATCCCGCTTAAAATTAACGGCTTTAAACATTAAATTCCTTCCAAACAAAAAGGCCGAGCAATGCTCGGCCTTTCGTATACCATTAAGTAAACCCAAGATTAGATCTTGTAAAATTCTACTCTTCTGTTGTTTTTAGCTGTGTTTTGGTCACCTTTTAAAGGCTGAGACTCACCCATAGCTTTCACTTCTAAACGGCTTGCGTCTACACCCAATTTCACCAATTCGTCGCGTACAGACTCTGCACGCTTCAAAGACAACTTTAGGTTGTACTCTTCATTACCGTCTTTAGAGGCGTGACCTTCAATCACAATTCCCCCTACTGGGTTGGCGTCAAAAATCGCTTTAATTTCTTTTAATGCTTCTGCAGAATCTGCAGGTACAGTTGTTCCATTTACAGGGAACAAAATGTTTGAACCAATTTGGTTGATGGTCGCCAATATAGCATCTGTGATTTCTGGACATCCATTGGCGGTTGTTCCTGCCATTTCTGGACAATCATCGTCTTTGTCTAGTACACCGTCATTGTCGGTATCTGGCCAAGGGCACCCTTTATTTTCAACTGGACCCGCAGCTTCTGGACAAGTATCGTCTTGATCAGCAATGCCGTCTGCATCTGCATCCGGACATCCACCCAATTCTACTAAACCTGCAACTTCAGGACAAGTATCGTCTTTGTCCAATACACCGTCGCCATCCGTATCAGGGCATCCTTTGTTTTCTTCAGGACCCGCGTTTTCAGGACAGTCGTCTTCTGGATCAGGAATACCATCCTCATCCGTATCAGGACATCCGTCAAATTCTTTTAAACCTGGAACATCAGGACATTTGTCTTTTTTGTCAGACACGCCGTCTCTATCGGTATCGCCAGAACCTAAACCGTAGGCAATTCCTGCAGAGTGCAGCAAATAATCTACCTCAGGATTGTCTTGCGTCATGCGGTAGCTGGTTTCTGCAAACAAGCTCAAACGTTTTGTAATCTGATAGTTTACACCAATACCACCAAAGTAAGTGTTGGTTAAACTTTGAGAATAGTCTACCTGACCATCCGCTCCATCAAAGGAAGAGAATCCCCATCCCGCCTTTACAAAAGGACTGAATTTGCTATCGCGGTTGAATCCATATTTTGCGGCTAAATCGGCAGCAAAGAAATCTAAACCACCAAGGCCATTTACGCTCAATTGAGCTCCTAAAGAAAGACCTCCTGTTACTGAACGGAAAACCGATGCAGATAATTTTCCTGGATCTAAAGCGTCAAAATCATCTTGACCGTAAGAAACTCCGTTGTTTAAAGGATTGGTAAAATCGCTCTGAACAGAAATTCCGTTGATTCCAAGAGAAACCAACCAGGGGTTGTCAGCGTTTTGTGCTACTGCAGGGGCAGTGGCAAAAACAATTAGCAATAACATGCTAGCAATGCGTTTCATAATAAGTGTTTTTTATTGAGCCACAAAAGTAATTTATTTCAGCTAAATAAAAAAATAGCGTAACGCTCTGTTTTTCAGTAAATAAAGTCAATTTAATTCTTAATATAACCCCTGGTGCAATGATTTTAAGAATTTTATAACAAAAAAACTGAACGAATTTTTATACTATTGAAGTTTCAAACTAAATAAATCTAATGGAAACACTAAACAAAAACGCTTTTGCCCTATCGTTGGTTGCTGTAATCTTTGGCTTACTGGGGTTTGTCTTGGGAAGACAAACTAAACCACAACCCCACGGTTGTTCTATGATGAAAAGCCACTGTCCCATGAAAGCCGAAGGGCAAAAAATGCATATGCTAATGATGGACGAAGTGCATGGCAACATGGATTGGGTGGAAAAAATTGACGTCCAAAAAGAAGAAGGCGAAAATGGAGAAAAACAAATTAAAATTAAAGTTAAAACCAAAGAAGAATAGACCTGTTTTTATTTTGATTCCCCCATGCATGGGGGATTTTTTTTGCCCGAGAATCACCTGACGCCAAAGATTTTTTTCTACAAAAGATTTCCTTTACTTTTAAGTCATGAAAAAGAAAATACAGCTGCTTTTGGCCTTGCTGTTGTTTAGCTGTGCAGCAGAGTCAAACCCGCCGGTAGTCCAGAATACATCCCCACTGATACCGCCAACTGAAAATACTGGCGGAGGAAACACCGCAGAAGGGGCCCAAAAATTCGCCCTAAACGTAAATGCTGAAGACAATGAAGACTACCTAATAACGGGTACCGATCGTTTCGGAACGGTTCAAGGCAATGACCCCTTAATTACCATTCGCGTTCAAGACACTTTGTTTTTTACAGTGGATGTAGAGGATCATCCATTTTATTTAAAATCTGCAGCAGGAGAAGGTACAGAAAATGCATTGCCAAACATTGACAATAACGGTACCTCAACAGGAAACATACAATGGATACCAAATGTGGCGAATGAATATTATTTCCAATGTGCCCACCATTGGAACATGGGAGGGAAAATTATCGTAAACTCAAATTAAGTTTCTTTGTGCGCTCCATCGCAAAAAGGCATATTCTTTGAAAGACCACATCCACAAAGTGAAAAACGTGGACCGTGCTGTATTGAGTTTCCTTCCGCATCGGTCAATTCTATTTCTCCATTAACAACTATTGGACCTTGGGGTTTTCTAAAAATCGTAGGCTTACTCATGTCTTTTTTTAATTTTTCACGAAGATAGAAAAGTTCAGGACAAACCCTTTTTTGAAGCGTTTAATTTTCATTCTAAACGCATTATTCTGCAATAATTTTTTTCCTAAATATTGGAAACGGATTAATTGTTTAAATTTAAGCAAAGTAAATCCTTTCAATCATGAAAAAATTAATCTTAACCCTTACGGCGTTTCTTTTTATTTCAATGAGTCCCAATGGCTACGCACAGCGTAAAAACAAGAAAGCGCAGGAAAAAAACAAAACAACATGGCCCCTAGATGCCTTTCGCTTTCGAAATGTAGGCCCCGCCTTTTTATCGGGACGAATCGCCGACATTGTATTCCATCCAGAAAATGAAAATGTATGG
>CBFIJA010000095.1:0-3361 GCA_965662875.1 Candidatus Arcticimaribacter sp. | reverse complement strand
CCTACGGGAACAAAGTAATATTTGAAGAAATCAATACAGATTTAGACTTGTCCTTTACCTACGAATGGAATTCAAGCAATCGGTTTGGATTTATTCGTACTTCCCACCTAAAAAATACAGCACCCTCTACAGTAAACATAAAACTACTGGACGGGCTGCAAAACATTCTTCCTTATGGGGTTGGTGAAGACCTGCAAAAGCAGAGCAGCAATCTGGTGGATGCTTATAAAAAATGCGAACTGAACCCAGATTCAGGAGTTGGTATTTATTCTTTGAGTGCCATCATTGTTGATCGAGCAGAACCCAGCGAAGCCCTGAAAGCGAACTTGGTATGGTCGTCAGGATTAAAAGGCGCTAAAAGACTCCTTTCTTCTACTCAACTAAGTGCCTTTAGAAAAGGAGAAGCAGTTCATGAGGAAACCGATATCCGAGCAAAGAGAGGTGCCTATCTTTTGGTATCCGAGCTAGAATTGCCTGCAGATGGAGATGAAAATTGGCGCATAGTCGCTGATGTAAATAAAACCATAACAGACCTCGTTGCTTTAGAAACAGAAATCCTAGAGGATGATATCCATCAAAAAATGGATAACGACATAGAAAACGGCACCCAAGAATTGCTTCAGCTTGTTGGAGCAAGTGATGGATTGCAATGCACCAATGACCCTAGAGGCAACCACAGACACTTTGCCAACACCATGTTTAACATTATGCGTGGAGGCATCTTTGATGACAACTATACCATTGAAAAAAGTGACTTTTTACCCTACATCAAAAATGCCAATGCAAATTTGTTTACCGCTAAAAAAAATACTCTCGATGATTTAAAAGAGCGTTTTGACATTCAAGACCTTTTAGCACTTGCAGAAAAAGACGAGGATGCAGATTTTAGCCGCCTTTGTTTTGAATACCTCCCGTTAAAATTTAGCCGCCGACACGGAGATCCCAGTCGTCCTTGGAACAAATTTTCCATCAACACAAAAAATGAAATTGACGGATCAAAAGTACTAGATTATCAAGGCAACTGGCGCGATATTTTTCAAAACTGGGAAGCACTAGCGCACTCCTACCCTAGGTTCATTGAAGGAATGATTCACAAGTTTCTCAATGCTACTACCTTTGATGGATACAACCCTTACCGCGTTACCAAAGGAGGCTTTGATTGGGAAACCATTGAGCCGGATAATCCCTGGGCGTATATTGGCTACTGGGGAGATCATCAAATCATTTATCTCCTAAAATTCTTAGAATTTATTGAAGACCACTATCCCGGGAAACTCAATTCCCTGTATACCCAAGATTGTTTTGTCTATGCAAACGTACCCTATAGAATAAAGCCGTACAGTTCCATTGTAAAAGATCCTAAAAATACGATCCTTTTTGACCATGAGGGAGATGCTTCGATACGTGCCAGACGTGATGCTCTGGGAGCAGACGGTGCCTTGCTTACTACGCCAAATGATGAGGTCTACAAAGTTAATTTCATCGAAAAAATGCTGGCTACAATCTTGGCAAAGCTTTCTAACTTTGTGCCAGAGGCTGGAATTTGGTTAAATACCCAACGTCCAGAATGGAACGATGCCAACAACGCCCTAGTGGGTAATGGAGTGTCCATGGTTACACTGTACTATCTCAGACGATTTTTGGCTTTCTTCCATCAAAATTTAGAGAATACAAAAGCGACTGTTTTCCCTATTTCAAAAGAACTATTGTCCTTGTTTAAAGGAATGAAAAATACCTTTGAAGCGAATGAACATCTTGTAGATCAGGTCATTTCTGATCAAGACCGAAAAGAAGTGATGGATGCTTTAGGGGAAATTGCATCCGTGTATAGAGATCAAATTTATGACAACGGCTTCTCGGGTGAGAAAGAAGAACTGACACAAAAAGATTTACTCGCTTTTGTGGAATCGGCACAAAAATTCTTGGAAGATGCCATCCGAAAAAATAAAAAAGAAGATGGCCTCTACCATGCCTACAACTTAATCTCAATTCAGGAAAAAGGTGTTGCAGTAGATTACCTTTCAGAAATGTTGGAAGGACAGGTTGCCGTGCTGAGTTCTGGCTATCTCAATGCCGCTGAAAGTTTAGCTGTATTTGATGCAATGCGCACTAGCGCCTTGTACAGAGAAGATCAGCACAGTTATATTTTATATCCAAACAAAACGCTACCGTTATTCATCAATCGAAACACCATACCTGAAGCGATCGTCGAAAAATCTGAGCTCTGTAAAATGCTACTTGCTGATGGAAACTTCACGATCCTCTCCCAAGACATAAAAGGAGACTATCATTTTAATGGCAACTTTAAAAACGCAGAAGACCTTAAGACTGCATTAAGTAGCTTACCAAAAAAGTATGCTGCTAGCGTTACCAAAGAGAGCGAATATTTGCTTGAAAGTTTTGAACGGGTATTTAACCACAAGGCATTTACAGGAAGATCTGGGACCTTTTATGGTTACGAAGGTCTAGGCTCTATTTATTGGCACATGGTTTCAAAATTGGCGCTCGCCAGCTATGAAGTATTCCGTGCTGCACGTTCTAAAAATGAAGATCAGAACACCCTAAACCTGTTACAAGAACATTACTACGAAATTGTAAAAGGAATCGGTGCACATAAATCTCCTGAAGATTACGGAGCCTTCCCCAGTGACCCGTATTCGCATACTCCGGCAGGAAAAGGAGCACAGCAACCCGGAATGACTGGACAAGTAAAAGAAGACATCCTCAGCCGTTTTGGTGAATTAGGCTTAAATGTTATTGAAGGTGCACTCCACTTTGACCTTTCCCTTTTAAAAGAAACCGAATTCCTAACAAAGAAAGAATATTTTACCTATTTCAATGTAGCAGGCGAGAAAAAGTCAATAGGGTTAGACGCAGGAACACTTGCCTTTACCTATTGCCAGGTGCCAATTGTATACAAAAGCGCAAATGAAAACTCAGTTGTTGTCCAATTTACAGCGGGTAAAGAAAAGCGTTTTGACGGTTTGGCCTTGGATGTGTCGACCACGCAAAACTTATTTAACCGCCAAAATAAAATTGAAGGGGTGACTGTTTATCTCAATCAATAGCCAATATTATGTTGAAGTCAATTGCATACACCTCTTGGAAAAGCATTTTTATGATTGCTTTGATCTTGTTGTGTGGTTCATGCAATTCGACGACCAAGCCAATACAAGAAAATGCGGTAATTAATGCTGCAACGATTTTAGGAAATCCAGATTATCCTGCCATCTCCTACGGGGGATATCGGGAAACAAGTCGTGAAATTCAACCTACGTTAGCACAGTTGAAAAATGATGTGCGCATTTTGCATGCATCAGGATACCGCCTTTTACGCACCTACAACCTACAGTTTCCCCAT
>CBFIJA010000094.1:0-3406 GCA_965662875.1 Candidatus Arcticimaribacter sp. | reverse complement strand
ACGGATGATTTTTTTATCATCTTGTTTGTGTTTTAAATAGCGTTGTCCCATGCTAACCATATAAAGTGTAAAAACTCCAACCATAAATAAAAAATAATTTGGCCGAAGAGAAGAAAGCGTAAGCGATGAGAATCCTGCCGTTAGCATTGAGTAATAAAATAGTTTTCCTAAAATTTTATGGTTTTTATCACCTTTCTTTCTAATTACATTAATCAGCCCTGTTAATAATCCAATAATTCCACCCGCTATGTGAAGAATTAGTGCGATTTTAAATGCCATAATCATTTTGTTTGAATTTTATTGTTTTGGGAGATAGCGCTCAAACGTTAATCAATTCTTTGCCATTAAGCCCTAACTTACCCTTTCTTTAAAGGATGAAATCAACTAATTTTAATAAAAAATTAAAGAGAGTCGTAGGTCAATTCTTTGGGGTAGCTTAGATGGATTTGTCTATAAAAATAAACAAATAATCTTTAAAAAAAATCGTTTGAGTGGAGCTGCCGAAATAAAACCGGTTTAGGATCCCTTTTTTTAGGACCGCTTCGTAAACAGTCCCTTTCCTCTCCATCAAAACCAAAGCGTGCTGTTGATCAAACTTTTCGGGTAGCCATTCCCCCGAAAGAAGCCAAAGTCCGAGTTGGCTTTCACTTTTTTTATTTTAACTTCCAGGTAGTTTTTCTCCTTTCGAAGAGAGTTCAGAAATCTTTTTGATTCTATTTTTTCTTGTTTTGTCGGTCTTAGCAAGTTTAATCCATCTCAGTACAAACCTTTTGCTCGAAGGATTTATTGAAGTAAAAAATGCTGCAGCTCCCTCGTGTTTTGAAAGTTCCTCTGATAAATCTGCGGGAACCACTAAATTGTCAACGTCATCCATGAAGTTCCAAAGTCCGTTCGATTTTGAGTCTTCTATTTTCTTTAGTCCCGACGCGTGCATTTTACCCTGGTCAATTAGTTTTGCGGCGCTCTCTTTGTAGGACTTCGCCCAATGCTCTGCTTTCCGTGGAGCGATTAATTGCATTGTTTTTTTGTCGTCAAGCTTCCTTCGAATGCCGTCAATCCATCCAAAACAGATCAACTCATCAAGGATGTCCCATCTTGAGACGTACTTGTGGGGCTCACTTTTCTTGTAGGTAACGAGCCAAACACTTTCAGATTGCGTATGATTTTGCATCAACCATGCCCTTAATTCTTCTTGAGAAGTGATTTCAATTGTATCAAAATTCTCGGTTTTAATCATTTTGTCTAATTGCTGCCAACGGTGTTGAGTAAGATTAGTTGTGTTTTAAGAATCAAACTTAGGAAATAAACATCAGATAGAAAATCTGCGAGAATTTTCAGTAGCGTAGTCCAGTGTTTGTTGAGGAGCGGGAACAGCTTTCAGTGAAGCAACCTTTAGTAAAACATATCGCGCTTATTCGGTTTAATAGACCCCAAAAAGTTTTGTATTGAAAATCCAGTAGTAGGCAATCGGTAGAAGAACAGACTTGGGTGCTGTTAAATCAAATATAAAAAAAAGATTAGCAGCTTCTGTTTAGTGTTGTATTAGAGATAAATTATAAAAGGAATGGGAACTAAGGCGTCTGCTTTTGCACCACCTCGTAGACAGTCCCTTCATCACAGCGAAGGATTTTTCCGGGAAACTTCACGATCATGTTGTAGTCATGGGTGGCCATCAAAACCGTCATCCCCCCTTGGTGGAGTTTTTGGAACACTTCCATGATCTCCAAACTGGTTTGGGGGTCTAGATTTCCCGTAGGTTCGTCTGCAATGATCAGCTCTGGGGTATTCAGCAAAGCACGCGCAATAGCCACACGCTGTTGTTCCCCACCCGAGAGTTCAAAGGGAAATTTATGCAAGACTTCTTTTAGGCCCACTGTGGCCCGGGTTTCATCGATCTTATTTTTGATTTCTTCTTTTTTCTTCCATCCCGTAGCATGCAATACAAAGCGGAGGTTTTCAAAAATACTGCGGTCCGGTAAAAGTTTAAAGTCCTGAAAAACCACCCCAATCTTTCGGCGTAAATAGGGAATGTCTTTCTGTTTCATCTTTACCAAATCATAACCCGCCACACGGCCTTGGCCTTCTTGTAAGGGAAGATCTGCGTATAAGGTTTTAATCAAACTGCTTTTTCCCGTTCCCGTTTTCCCAATCAGAAATACAAAATCCCCTGGAAATACTTCTAGGTTTACCTTATTGAGGATGCACTGCTTTTTTTGAAAAATAAAGGCGTTTTTCAGCGATACGATGGTGGCTTGAGTCACGTGATGATCTTTCCCGTAAAAATAGTAACTCTAAGAAGAATGCAGGGGAATTGTTGATAAAATATATACGGAAACCCAAAAGCATACGTTTTTATATTAGAACTTAGACCTAACTTTAAACCATGCTAGACTTGCCAAATACCATTCGAAAAAGAAGCCTGCTCTTATTGGGTTTTTTATGGGCCTTTTCGCTTTTTGGGCAACAAGGCTGGGAATACAGCAGTAAACAATCCGCCGATTATTTTTTTGCAGCACAAGCTTTTGCGCCGGCGGCACACTACTTTCATACCTTACCGCATTATCCTTCCTTGGAGCAGGAGCATGCTGCGGCATATTTTTATACCATTGCAACCGCATTGCGCTTAAACATCTCGGGTTCCGAAAAAATGCTGGGCGCTTTCATTATTGACGATCCAACATCTTATCTTTCGGAGACGGCCTACTTTGATGCGGCCAATTTTTATTTCAATCGCGGAAAATATTCCTATGCCCTTAAGTGGTACCGGCGCATCTCTGAAACAGAGGTAGCCCGATACAGCAGACCCTTGTATAACTTCAATAAAGGCTATACGTATTTTGTAACCCGCCAGTACAAGAATGCAAAGCCCTTATTCGATAAAATAAAAGCCGTCCCGGCTTTTGAATCGGATGCCAACTATTATTTAGGATACATCTCTTACCAACTGGACGATTATGAGGAGGCCAATAAAAACTTCGACAAGCTCAACCGCAATGAAGACGACAATACCATAGGGTATTTTCAGGCGGACATGAATTTTAAACTGGGGCGTTTTGAACAAGCCATTGAATTGGCTCAAAAAGCATTGAAAAATGCCGATCCAAAAGAGCAATCGGAATTGTCAAAAATCATTGGGGAAAGCTATTTCAACCAAGAACAATACCCTGAAGCCCTCCCGTATTTAATGGCCTATAAAGGAAAAAAGGGACGCTGGAAAAACACTGATTTCTATCAGTTGGGCTATGCCCATTATCGGGTTGGGGATTGGACGAATGCCATTGCACAGTTCAATAAAATCATATCCGGGAAAAATGCTTTAGCACAAAATGCCTATTATCACTTGGCGGAATGCTACCTGAAAACCGATCAAAAAACAGCAGCATTAAACGCGTTTAAGAGTGCTGCA
>CBFIJA010000093.1:0-3564 GCA_965662875.1 Candidatus Arcticimaribacter sp. | reverse complement strand
TATGAAGCAATGTATTTGGTTGGTTTCAGTTTGGGGGGAAATCTTGTATTAAAATACAATGGCGATGGAATTTATCCGTTGCATTCAAAAATAAAGGCCAGTGTTGCTATTTCTGTTCCTGTGGACTTGCATGCCTCTTCCATCGTTTTACAGCAGCGACAAAACAGGCTTTATACCTGGCGATTTTTGCGTACATTATCCAAAAAAATACGCTTAAAGCACCAACAGTATCCTGACCAGGTAGATGTCAGTTTACTTAAAAAAGTAAAAAAACTTATTGATTTTGATGAGCATTACACCAGTCAACTCAATGGGTTTAAAGACGCAGCGGATTATTATGCCCAAGCCAGCAGTAAACAATTTTTAGATAAGATCAGTGCTCCCACCTTGCTTATAAATGCCTTGGATGATCCTTTTTTGTCTTCGTCTTGTTTTCCCTACACCCAAGCCAAAAATAACCCGTATTTTTTCTTGATGTGTCCTGCTTATGGGGGGCATGTGGGATTCATTAGCCAGGGTGAATATTATTGGTCCGAGTTAGAAATTCTCTCTTTCTTAAACCAATATTAATATTTTGCTCTTGTGAAATTAGCCTCGTTTGAGGATCGTCTCCATAAAAAAAGGGAGGGCTGATGCCCTCCCTTTAAGTGTTTTTGAGAAAAGAAAACTTTAGAAAGAAACTCCAAAGCCAAAGTTTCCGATCAAAATTCCGCCATCGCCCACCCCAGGGATAGTTGGGAAGTCTTCTCTTTGTGTGTTTTGTTCTGTGATTTGTTGGCCATTTAAGGTATAGGTAAACGTTCCATCTACATCAAAGCCTGTGGGAACATCTGCAATTCCGTATCCAAGCTCTAGGCGAAAGTAAATTCTGCCACCTGTTTTTACACCAATCTTTAGGTTGGTAGATTTTAAACTGTTGGTGATCTCACCTCTAAAAGTTCCTGAATTTCCATCTTCTGTGATTTGAGATTCAAAAGCAATGTCAGTTTCTAGGTTGCCAAAACCAATTCCTGCATACACTCCTTTTCCTTTGTTTCCAAAATATACATTGGCTCCAAATTCATTGTATGAAAGAGAAACTTCACTTTCATCCGGATTTACAGTAAAACTACTGTAGTCAAAAAACGGTGCAATTCTGTTGTCTAAAAGCGGGGTAACTCCCTCTAGAGATACTCCTGCAATATTGGGAATCCCTACTTTTACGCCCAAGGACACTCTTTTGACCTTAGTATCCAGGGTGTCGTTCACTTCTTGATCCATTGTTTCCTCTTGCGCAGCCAGTTGAAAAGAAAAAATAATCAATAATATAGTAAGTAGTTTTTTCATTTTGAATAAATATTAGTGGTTTAACGGTTTATTTTTTGTCGACAATAATTCGATTTTCTCTATTCGCCAAATCCCAAGCGGTATAGAAAATCAATTGTGTGCGTTCTTTAAGAAGATCAAATTCAATTTTTTCGACTGTATCCGATGGACGGTGATAGTCTGCGTGGGTCCCGTTAAAATAAAAAATTACAGGGATGTTGTTTTTTGCAAAATTGTAATGATCACTTCTGAAATAAAAACGATTGGGATCATCTGGAGCGTTGTAAGTGTAATCTAAATCCATGTTTAGTGTAGCCGCATTGGCGGCTTCAGAAATCTCATGTAACTCAGTACTCAGACGGTCACTGCCAATCAAGTATACATAATTTGGTCTTCCGGCAGTGCGTTTAGGATCGGTGCGGCCAATCATGTCCACGTTGAGGTTGGCTACAGTTTGCGCCAAAGGATAAAGCGGATTGTCAGTGTAATACTTTGACCCCAATAATCCTTTTTCTTCTCCCGACACATGAAGGAATACTACAGATCGTTTTGGACCGTTACCATCGGTAACCGCTTTTTGAAATGCCTCCGCCAATTCTAGTAGAGCAACACTTCCAGAACCGTCATCGTCTGCTCCGTTGTTGATTTGCCCATCGTGCATACCGATATGGTCTAGGTGAGAAGAAATAACGATGTACTCATCTGGTTTTTCACTTCCTGGAATAATGGCGACTACATTTTCAGTAGAAATAGCTTTCCCCTTAATGTTGAGTTCCATGGGTTGAAAGTAATCATCTGTCCCTTCTGCTGCTGCGATTCCTCTATTTTGGTAAAACTCTTTTAAAAAGGTAACGGCTCTTTTTTGGCCCAAGGTTCCCGTTTCACGGCCTTGAAAAAAATCAGAGGCATATACATATAAAAGCTGTCTTAGCTCTTCTTCTTCAATGCTATCTGCATACGTTTTTGCAGTATCCCATTGTGCAATTGCACTTCCGAATCCAAAAAATAGGGTTAAAAAGGTGAAAAGTGTTTTCATGTATTAAGAGTGTATTAGTGTTTTGTTTATCGAAGTTAAAACCCCGTCCCATAGCGCTATACGAAGCGTTAGTGCTTCTTTTGATGCGGCTAAGGCTTCTTCTATTTTGCTGGGGTCGTTTTCACAAAGTTCGTCAATCATTTGAAGCGCCATGGGACCGTGTTCGTCTCCATCTACTTCTATGTGGCGTTCAAGATAATAAATTAAATGGTTCAGCTCTTGCCCTTCTTTCTTTAAGGTTTTAACCATTTCAATGAACATGTCTGGAATCAAATCTTCACGTCCAAAAGTAAAAACCGCCGCAATGACATGAAGTTTATTGCTGGCAATGGTTTTGAAGGTAAAGTGTAAAAAGTTTTTAACGCTCTGCGGTTCTTCTAGTAGATCAATGCATTCAAAAAGATTCTCCTCATTTAAACCGTTTAAAAACGTTTGAATTGCTGAAGTGCTTGCCCCAACTTCTTCCATCGCCTGAAGGTACATTTCAAAATGACTCAAAATTTCCCCGTCTTTATTGAGGTCAGTTTCTTCGCCCCAAACAATTTCGTTGATTAACCGTCCGGCAGTTGGAAATTTATTCGGCTTCCAGGGAAGGCTTGTACACGTCAGTTCTAATTGAAGTTTCTTCACCAAAGACATAAAGTCCCAGACCGCAAAAACGTGTTGCTCCATAAAGGTTTTTATATCCTCTACCGTGTCTATTTGTGCGTAAAGCGGATGGTGTATCAGTTGTTGTTTTAATGGGTCTAATTCTTTCTCAAAAGCGGCATTCATCTTTTCGTATTTTTGGCAAATATAGTTCATCTACGCAACTTGCTAAAATTAAATTAATTAACTTCGGTTTAGGAATGGATACCCTCTCCCTTTTTTTAGTTTCCAGCGTCTTATTGACCCTTTCTCCTGGGCCAGATTTGCTTTTAGTGATGACCCTCAGTTTACAGTATTCTCTTCGCCAGGTAATTATATTTGTATTGGGTTTATGCAGCGGATTGATGTTGCATACAGTGTTGTTGGTATTGGGCTGGCAACAATTTCTTTCAGAATATCCAAAAGCCATAACGGTCTTTAAAATGGTCGGGGCCTTTTATTTTGGCTATTTAGCGCTTAGCGTTTTACGTTCAAATGGAGGGGAGGCTCCCTCCACGAAGCTGGTCTTTAGCAATGAGTTTACTTTATGGAAAAAAGGGGTGTTAATGAATGTTCTAAACCCTAAAGTGGGTTTG
>CBFIJA010000092.1:0-3636 GCA_965662875.1 Candidatus Arcticimaribacter sp. | reverse complement strand
GGTGTTTATTAAACACTTGGAAGGCCCGTTGTTTTTTGGTGCTACCGCAAAATTTACTCAAATAGCACAGCAAATCCCTTCGACCGTTTCCACCCTTGTAGTTCGACTGGACAAAGTGCCCTACATGGACCAATCGGGTTTGTACGCAATTGAAAATCTTTTGATTGAAATGGCACAAAAAAAGAAAACTGTGGTGATGGTAGGTGTACAAGCACAGCCAAAGTACATGATGGAACGCATAGACATTATCCCAGACTTGGTTTCCAAAGACAAAATTTTTGATACCTTTAAATCCTGTGTCCAATGGATGCATATAACTGTAAAAGATGAGTTCTGATAAAGATTTATTGTATCACGAAAGTCAGCGATTTACTCAATGGTGGGTGTGGTTTTTTGTGCTCATCCCTTTTGCCTTAGGGCTATACGGAATTTACGAACAAGTTCTTATGGAAAGAACTTTTGGCAGTAAACCTTTTTCAGACATCGGTCTTTTTATTTTCACCGCTGTAGGACTGGCCGTGGTCATTTTTATCCGATACAACCAATTGAACACCCGTATCTATTCAGACCGAATTGAAATACAATTTTACCCCTATTTCACCAAAGTCATCTATTGGAAGAAGGTAGAAAAAGCAGCATGCATTGACTATGGCTTTGTAGGGGGTTGGGGCATTCGCCTTACCATAAAATACGGAACCGTTTACAATGTCAGTGGTCGGGAAGGTTTGGCCCTACATTTAAAAAACAAACAAAAAATAGTTGTGGGTACACAAGAAAGAAAATCTTTGGAAAGAATAATTCCGCTACTTCCTATTACTGCAAATACTGAAGCATAAGCTCTTCTACCTCTTCAACTGAAAGTTCCCCTGTATTAATTTCTACAGCGTCTTTCGCCTTTCGCAAAGGAGCTATTTCTCTCTGCGTATCCAATTCGTCTCTGGCGATAACATTTTGCAAAACTGCTGTGTAATCACTGTCCATACCTTTGGATTGAAGCTCTAAATGGCGTCTTTTTGCACGAATTTCGGCTGCTGCAGTCATGAAGAATTTGAAATGTGCATCTGGAAAAACAACAGTTCCAATGTCTCTTCCGTCCATGATTACACTTTGGTTTTGTGCTAAGAGTCGCTGTTGCGTTAAAAGGTAGGCGCGAACCCCTTTCAGAGTAGCCACCTTACTGACTTGATTAGACACTTCTGTTCCTCGAATTTCATCGCCAAAAACAGAACCATCAAAAGCCATCTGCATTCCTTCTGTAGTCTTTACCCATGAAAATCGAGCTGATGCAACTGTATCCAACAATGCCTTTTCATCGATTCCCTCCGTAGAAATGAGTCCTTTTTTTAGTCCCAAATACGCCAAAACCCGAAACATATAACCGGTGTCCATGTATAGGCAATCCAGACGTTTGGCTAATCGTTTGGCCAGAGTGCTCTTTCCGGTAGATGCATAACCGTCGATGGCGATTACATTTTTATTCATGCATTAAAATTACAATTTAATTCAAGGATACCCTGTGTTCAATCCCATTTACATTGCTTTGAAAAACAAAGGAAAACCCTGCAGAAGAGGCCTGAATAGAACTTACGCTAGTGGTTTGAAGCGGAATATTCGTCAGTTTGGTTACCCCTTCCAAGCGCTCTTCTAAATGTTTTACCGAGAAAGGCAGTTGTGTTTTGTGGTACTCCATGATTTTTTCTTGGGATTTCGCTTTGGGTTTCCAAGCATTTAAATCCTTTTTTCGGGTCGCCCAACAGTTGCGGGTGTAAAGGGTTCTGGAGGACCATAAATGAACTGCATCGGTGGACAACAGTCTTACGTGCAATTCTTTTTCATCCCAAATCCACTCTTGGAAATCCCCTTGATTATACAGCACAAGGGTAAAAGGTTCTAAACCATCAAAGGAAAAGTTCTCTCGAAAAGCCTTTAAACTATCATACTGAAAACTTTCCAATGCCATTGCACCTCGACTCATTCGGTAAGAGGCCTTGCGCTGATGAGGCTCAAAAGCTCCATTGAGAACACAGACAAACCGCTGCGTACTAAATGCGAACCACGTTCCTTTTGCCAAAGGATCTTCCATATAATACACTGTTGAAAACCTTGTTTTTTTTTCAATCAGTTGAGTGGCAGCACGGGCGGGATCCTCGTCGCGATTAGAGGTAAAGACAAAGCCTTCTTTGTGCGGAACAAAACTAACGGTACACATCGCTTAAATACTTTTGGCGAACTTTACCTTTTGGTTCGTTAGGGCAATCTCCAAAACTTCATGCATGTGGTTGACAAAATGAAATTGAAGGCCCTTTAAATAATCGGCTGGGATGTCATCTACATCTTTTCGGTTGGCTTCACTTAAGACAATCTCTTTGATTTTAGAACGCTTTGCAGCCAAAATCTTTTCCTTGATTCCGCCTACGGGCAAAACCTTTCCTCTTAGGGTGATTTCTCCCGTCATGGAGATTCTCTTTTTTACACGCTTTTGAGTCATCAAAGACACCAAAGAAGTCAATAGTGTTATCCCTGCACTTGGCCCGTCTTTTGGCGTAGCCCCCTCGGGAACGTGAATGTGAATGTTGTATTTCTCAAAGGGGAAATCGGTCAATCCCAAGCGCTGGGCATTGGCCTTAATATACTCCATTGCTATGGTGGCCGATTCTTTCATCACTTTCCCTAGGTTTCCCGTAATGGTCAGATTTCCTTTTCCAGGCGATAGTGCAGATTCTATAAAGAGAATGTCTCCGCCCACAGCCGTCCATGCCAAGCCAATAACCACCCCTGCAGTTTCATTGTTCTCGTATAAATCGCGAACCACTTTTGGAGGGCCTAAGATTTCTGTCAATTCCACTAGTCCCGGCTTGTTGGGGTAAGCTTCCTCCATAGCTATGGATTTCGCTACAAAACGAACGGCTTTGGCTACTTGTTTTTCTAAACCTCTTACCCCCGACTCCCGGGTGTAGCTTTCTACCATCCGTTCCAAAACAACTTTAGAAAGACTGAGTTTATCTTTTTCCAAACCGTGCTCCTCCAATTGTTTTGGCAAAAGGTGTTTGCTTGCGATTTTAGCTTTTTCTTCCAAAGTGTAACCGCTAACATTTATGATTTCCATACGATCGCGCAATGCAGGTTGTATGCTGCCCAATTGGTTGGCCGTTGCCACAAACATTACCTTAGAAAGGTCGTAACCCATTTCTAAAAAGTTGTCGTAAAAGCTTTGGTTTTGTTCAGGATCTAAAACCTCGAGCAAAGCAGAGGAAGGGTCACCTTGGGCTGAATTGGATAATTTATCAATCTCGTCTAAAACAAAAACGGGGTTGGAAGTTCCCGCCTTTTTAAGACTTTGAATGATACGCCCCGGTAAAGCACCAATGTACGTTTTTCGATGTCCACGGATTTCGGCTTCATCGCGCATGCCGCCCAATGAGATGCGAACATATTCTCTTCCTAAGGCTTCGGCGATGGATTTTCCCAATGAGGTTTTTCCTACTCCTGGTGGGCCATACAGACAAAGGATGGGCGATTTCATATCGTTGCGCAACTTCAATACAGCCAAGTATTCAATGATGCGCTTTTTAACTTCTTCCAAACCGTAATGATCGCGGTCCAAAATCTTTTGGGCACGCTTTAAATCAAACTGAT
>CBFIJA010000091.1:0-3698 GCA_965662875.1 Candidatus Arcticimaribacter sp. | reverse complement strand
CGCAAAACATGGTACAACATTTTAGGGGGAAAAATCATATTCTGCTTTTAGGGTTTGTATGTCCGCTATTAGGGTTTTCATTTCCTCACTGTTTGTGCCGTCATAATATCCACGAATGCGTTGATCGGGATCTACCAAAACAAAATTTTCAGTATGTATCATATCAAAGGGACCGCCATCGCCATCTTCTTTGACCACAAAAAAAGATTTTCGCGCCAGGGCATATATCTCTTTTTTATCTCCGGTAAGGAGGTTCCACTTGCTGTCCTCTACCCCTTTTTCTAGGGCATATTTTTTGAGTTGCGCGACAGAATCTATCTTTGGAGTAACACTGAAAGACAACAACTTTACCTTTGCATCGGTACGTATTTCTTCCTGAATCTGCACCATATTCCCCGTCATAATAGGACATATAGAGGGACAGGTCGTAAAGAAAAAGTCGGCTACATAAATTGTCCCCTCATAGTCTTTTTGCGTAATGATCTTTCCATTTTGATTTGACAAACGAAAGGGAGCAATTTTGTGGTACTTTTTTACATGTTGCAGGGTGCTGTCTACCAACTCATAACTCACCTCAGCAGGTTGATAAATGGGTAATACTTTAACCGGTTTTAGTGCCTCGTAAAACAAGTACAATATTCCGGCTGAAAGAACCCCTAAGAGCAGGATAAATTTCCGGTAACGCGCAAAATCAATTTTCATAACAACCCTACAAAATTACACTGTTTTTCTTCTTTTAGGGTGTTAAAAGAAAGATAAATGGCTAGAGTTGTCTTGGGGGGAAAGGGAATTGTTTATTTTTGGGCAGAAATAGAAAAACCCTGCTATGGATCCAATCGTCATCAAAGGCATTCAACTTTTATTAAGTTTATCAATCTTGGTCGTTTTACACGAACTCGGTCATTTTATTCCTGCCAAACTTTTTAAAACCAAAGTGGAAAAATTCTATTTGTTTTTTGATGTCAATTTCTCCCTCTTTAAAAAGAAAATTGGCGAGACCGAATATGGCATCGGTTGGTTGCCTCTAGGCGGCTATGTAAAGATTGCAGGGATGATTGATGAAAGCATGGATACAGAGCAGATGAAACAACCGCCACAACCCTGGGAGTTTCGCTCAAAGCCGGCATGGCAAAGGCTCATTATCATGTTGGGTGGGGTAACTGTGAATTTTGTATTGGCGGTTCTCATCTATATCGGGATTGCCTATGCCTACGGAGAGCAATACATAAAAAATGATAGTTTACGCGACGGTGTTTTGGTGACTGAACCTATTTTAGGCGATAAGCTAGGAATACAAACCGGAGATAAAATTCTGGCGGTAGATGGAAATGAGATCGAACGATTTAGAGCCGTATTTTTGGAATTGGTCAATGGGAATCAATTTACTCTGGAGCGCAACGGGGAAATTATTGAAAAAGAAATACCCGTGGATTTTATTTCAACCTTGATTGAAGACCAAGACAAAGCTCGCTTCTTGGGTTTACGACAACCCTTTGTAATAAAAAGTGTTTTTGAAGATTCTCCGAATCTAAACGCAGGATTTCTTCCCAACGATCAAGTCTTAACCGTAAACGGAACAGAGGCGTATTATGTAGATCAGGTCCAAGATGTTTTAAACAGTACCAAAGGGGAAGAAGTAATTGTAGAAGTAGAACGCAATGAAGGCGAAAGAGTCGCTTTGACCGCACAAGTAACGGATGATGGAAGATTGGCCGTAGCACTGTTGAGTCTAACGATGCAAGAATACCAAGAAAAAGGAATTTTGAGCATTGAAACAAAGGACTATAGCTTAGCAGAATCTGTACCTGCTGGAATAGACCGTGGAATTTCCATCCTCTCGGGCTATGTAAAGCAAATGAAAAAAATCTTTAATCCCGAAACACAAGCCTATAAAGGAGTCGGTGGTTTTGGAGCCATTGGAAATCTTTTCCCTGGAGAATGGGATTGGTTGGGGTTTTGGACCAGTACGGCTTTTATTTCCATCATTTTGGCTTTTATGAACATTCTTCCTGTTCCAGCCTTGGACGGTGGACATGTGATGTTTTTACTGTATGAAATGATAAGCGGAAGAAAACCCAACGATCGGTTTATGGAATACGCCCAAATGTTTGGCTTTTTCCTGTTGATGGCATTGGTCCTTTTCGCCAACGGAAATGACCTCTATCGCTGGTTGTTTAGCTAGGGTTGGCTTTACATTTATCGCAAAAACAAATAGAGTTCATCTGGGTTTTTTTATATTTGACTACTATTTTATTTTACCGTCATGAAAAAAATATTTTTGGTCGTGCTATCCTTGACTGCAATGTTAGGCTATGCACAAGAAAAACGAGTTACGATCCCCGATTTAAAAGCACAGTTTGATTTACTCAACGAAAATGTAGAAGGGGAAATCGATCCAATCAACGACAAGGAAATCAATAAAAAAGTAAAATTCTTTATTGAAGAGCGTTATTTGAATGTGGAATACACACGAAACATCATTTGGGATAGCTATGAAACGTTTTTAAGTCCTTTTGATCGTTATCATTTCCACACCTATATCGTGCAAGTAAAAGTTGAAGAGGTAGAGCGTTTAAAATACATCGAAGTAAAATACAATCCACAATCGGATAAAATAGAAAGTGACTTTGAATGGAATGCTGATATTCAAGACTTTGAAGAAGTTGAAAAAGCAAAAGAACCTGAGGCAATCAATTCCTAAAAAAAATTAAGGAAGGCCTTTTGTCGGGGAATAATATTTAATTTATATTTGCGCACCGAAAGAGGTAAAATTCCTCCTTAGCTCAGTTGGTTAGAGCATCTGACTGTTAATCAGAGGGTCCTTGGTTCGAGCCCAAGAGGAGGAGCTAGCGCAACCGCTACACTACATTAACCTTTTAACCCTTCACGCAAGTGAGGGGTTTTTTCTTTGTTGTCCCAGATTTGTTCCCAAAACACAAGTTGAATCCCTTGTTTTACGAAAATATGATAGGAGTTAAAACTATGGATGTAAGACAACAATGGGCACAATTTCTAAACGATTATGATTGGAACTACTTTATAACATGTAGAACACCCTATAAGATACACACACGAACTGTTTCAGCTTGGATAGATAAACTCTACTCTAACTCGGCTAAAGTTGATAAGGTCTTCTATGTATCAGAAAGAGACAAAGGAGATTATAATAACAATCACGTTCATATGCTTATTGATACTAAATCAAGTATTACATATCCAGAGTTAAAACATGCACTTGGTGGCATCAGTGTGGGAGACTATCAAGAAGTTTATGATAAAGCTATAGTTTGTAAGTATGTCACAAAGCATATTAATAAAGGAGTTGATTATGAACTTACGTTCCGTCACAACATTACAACTAATTCATAATCTCTAAAACTTTCCATAAGTCTTTTGATATTGATTGGGGGCTGGGGTTTCTAAAATCACTTTTCTATATCATCCATAACACACAGAATAGTAAATAACCCTAACATTTTAAGCATAAAACATATTCGCTTGGTTGGACACAATTAAAATTCACTAGAAGCTTATGTTGTTCTTGGTATTAGGTGTATTTCGTGATGGAGTAAAATGGGGGCATTGTAAGGGGTATTGACTTAAAATAGCACATGCTACGCCTTTGCTCTTAATATGGGGTGTATATATTTAATTCACTCTAAAACCATAAGTTTCAGACTAGCTTGCATTTCCCGATT
>CBFIJA010000090.1:2115-3831 GCA_965662875.1 Candidatus Arcticimaribacter sp. | reverse complement strand
ATTTATAAAAGGTCGAATCCATCGCTCTTTTTTTTGCATCATCCAATAGCGTGCAATACGATAAAGCAAATCGACCAAAGAACGTGAGCTGTTTTGATGGGAAACGTAAGCCGCTGAAGCATAGTAGCTCGGAAGTTGGTCTTCTTTGGGCTGTGGACGGGTTTTTGCCACCTCACCTGAAGGCTCCCAGTGGATTTCAAAGTTCTCCCCTGAAACCAAATGATCTTTTACGGTTAAGTGTTTAGCGTGTTCCACGTGAAACATTATCGGCCCAATTGTACCAACAGCACCGATATATCACTGGGTTTGATCCCGCTGATCCGTTGTGCTTGAGCTATAGTAGTTGGTCGAATATTATTTAATTTTTCTTTTGCTTCGTGCGATAAGGAGGCAAGCCTGTTGTAGTCAAATTGGTTTGGGATAGATACGTTTTCTAAACGTTGCAATTTGTCTGCATTTAATTTTTCCTTCGCAATGTATCCTGCATACTTGATCTGGACTTCCGCTTGTTCTATTGCATCTTCCGAAATAGCATTCTCCTGGATAAACGAAGAAAGGGAATCTAAAGAAGAGATGGATGAGAAGCTTATGTTTGGGCGTGAATAAATTTTCACCAGTTTGTCGCTTTGACGTATTGGTGCAGATTTTTGATCCTCAAGCATCGGATTTATGTCATTGGGCTGAACACTGGTCTTTTTATAGAACTGCAGCAATGCATTGGTTTGGGATTCTTTGGTTTTCATTTGCTCAAGCCGATCTTCTTTAGCGATCCCTAAATCGAAAGCCTTTTGAGTTAGACGCAAATCGGCATTGTCTTGGCGTAAAAGGGTACGGTATTCTGCACGCGATGTAAACATACGGTAAGGCTCTTCCGTTCCTTTTGTAATTAGGTCGTCTATGAGCACTCCAATATATGCTTCACTTCTGCCTAAAATAAAAGCTGCATCGCCGCTTGTGTAACGCGCCGCATTTATGCCTGCTATCAGGCCCTGTGCTGCTGCCTCTTCATATCCTGTGGTTCCGTTAATCTGACCGGCAAAAAAAAGACCTTTGATTAACTTTGTTTGTAAGCTATGAGTTAATTGAGTCGGTGGAAAATAGTCGTACTCTATAGCGTAACCAGGACGGAAAAACTTTACGGCCTCAAATCCTTTAACTTTACGCAATGCTTCAAATTGAACATCTTGCGGCAAAGAGGTTGAAAACCCATTAATATAATATTCGATCGTATTCCATCCTTCCGGCTCGACAAATATTTGATGACGATTTTTATCTGCGAAACGATTTATTTTATCTTCTATGGAAGGACAATATCTAGGACCTGTACTTTTTATGTTACCATTAAACATAGGAGAACGATCAAAGCCAGTTCGTAAAGTGTCATGAACCTCATCAGAGGTATATGTCATATGACAGGAACGTTGTGATTTTAAGGGATGCGTTCTCTTTAAATAACTAAACGTTCCTGGATCTAAATCTCCAGCTTGCTCTTCCATTTTTGTGAAGTCTAGAGAACGACCATCTACTCGCGGTGGAGTTCCGGTCTTCATTCGCCCAGATTGAAAGCCAACCTTTTGCAGAGCGGCAGTCAATCCTAAAGAAGCTGATTCACCAGCTCTACCACCACCAAAATTCATTTCCCCTATATGGATCAAACCGTTTAGGAAAGTACCATTGGTCAAAACAACAGCATTGGCATAAATTTTAATCCCAGTA
>CBFIJA010000090.1:0-2108 GCA_965662875.1 Candidatus Arcticimaribacter sp. | reverse complement strand
ATGTAATATTCAATCGTATTCCATCCTTCCGGTTCGACAAATATTTGATGTCGGTTCTTATCTGCGAAACGATTTATTTTATCTTCTATGGAAGGACAATATCTAGGACCCGTGCTTTTTATATTTCCATTAAACATAGGAGAACGATCAAAGCCAGTTCGTAAAGTGTCATGAACCTCATCAGAGGTATACGACATATGACAAGACCGTTGTGTTTTTAAGGGTTGAGTTCTGTTTAAATAACTAAACGTTCCTGGATCTGTATCTCCAGCTTGCTCCTCCATTTTTGTGAAGTCTAGAGAACGTCCATCTACACGCGGTGGAGTTCCGGTCTTCATTCGCCCAGATTGAAAGCCAACCTTTTCCAGAGCGGCAGTCAATCCAAAAGAAGCCGATTCCCCAGCTCTACCACCACCAAAATTCTTTTCCCCTATATGGATCAAACCGTTTAGGAAAGTACCATTGGTCAAAACAACAGCATTGGCATAAATTTTAATCCCAGTAGAAGTAATAACTCCAGAAATAGTGTCTCCATCAAAAATTAGATCGGAGACCATTTCCTGATAAAAATCTAAATTTTTTGTTTTTTCTAGCTCCTCTCTCCAAATTTGTGCAAACAACATACGATCCGATTGTACACGTGGTGACCACATGGCCGGACCTTTAGAGCGGTTTAGCATTTTAAATTGTATGGCACTTATATCAGAAACGATTCCGCTATACCCGCCCATGGCGTCAATTTCGCATAAGATTTGACCCTTGGCAATTCCGCCCATTGCAGGATTGCAAGACATCTGCGCGATGTTCTGCAAATTCATTGTAACCAACAAAGTATGCGCCCCAAGATTGGCTGAGGCTGCTGCTGCTTCTGCACCCGCATGGCCACCGCCTACCACAATTACATCATATCGATTTTCAAACATAGCTTCTACATTAATGTTTCACGTGGAACAAATCAATCCATTCATCTTCTTTTGACCTCATTTCTGCTTTTTCTTCATCCGTTTTGTCTACAAAACCCAAACAATGCAATGGGGCGTGACATAATAACCTAAGTAATTCTTTTTCAACGGTTTGACTAAATTCTTTGGCGTTTTCATGCATAAGCTGCTCTGAAATAAAAACTTCGGCTGAAATGGTGTGTTGATCAGAGTAGTCAAAAGTGATAATGTCTGTGTGCGTTTTATGATTAAGATATTGATTATTAAGGCTATACATAGTCTCAGCATCAACAAAATTATACATTATTTTACCAACGCTATACCCAGATTTATGTATACAGTTGTGCAACCAATTGCTTATCGAAAGCGATGACAGCGTTAGCTCAGGTAAATTATTGAATACAATGTTCATGAAGTGCAAATATACTCATTAAAGCGTGTGCATAATAAAACCGATACACGCTATATTTGCAAAAAACGTAACATGGAAAGAGTTCGATTTGCGCCGAGTCCAACAGGACCATTGCATATTGGGGGGCTACGCACTGCCCTTTTCAACTACCTATATACTAAGAATCGACATGGAGTATTTGTCGTAAGGATAGAAGACACGGATCAGAATAGAAAAGTGGAAGGCAGTGAGGAATATATATTTAAAGCTTTGGAGTGGTGCGGGATACATCCCGATGAGAGTCCAGCACATAATGGAAGTTATGGCCCCTATAGACAGAGTGAGCGTCTAGCTATTTATAAAGAGTATATTGATGTTCTTGTTAAAAAAGGGAAGGCCTACTATGCCTTTGATACCAGTAAACAATTGGCTGAAGCTAGACAAGAAGCAGAAACAAAAGGAGAATCTTTTAAATACGGTAGTCATAACAGAATGAAATTTAGTAATTCTTTAACACTTGATGAAAAAGATGCTAAAGAAGCAATGAAAGAAAAATATGTGGCACGATTAAAAGTCGACGCCTTTTCAATGGTTAAAAGCAGGGATTTACTCCGCGGGAATGTTCATGTTTCTTCCAATGAAATTGAAGACAAAGTTTTATTTAAAAGTGACGGGTACCCCACCTATCATTTTGCCAATGTTGTTGATGACCATTTAATGGAAATCACTACCGTTATTCGTGGAGAGGAATGGTTGCCCTCGCTTCCAGTGCATCA
>CBFIJA010000089.1:0-4150 GCA_965662875.1 Candidatus Arcticimaribacter sp. | reverse complement strand
GCATAAAGCACAGCTTCAATCTGTGGTTTTATTAAAAAACGAGGGGTTACTTCCGTTGAAGAAAAAAATCAAAATAAAACTGGACGGCTTTGAAGAACCCGAAGTCTTTACCTCCTATGCTGAAGTCGTAGATGACCCGGCAGCCGCTGATGTTGTATTGGTGAAAAAGAAAACTCCCTTTGACCCAAGATCCGATTACTTTTTAGAGCAATTTTTTCATCAAGGACGTCTGCATTATACAGATGAAGAATTAAAACCCATAGAAGAATACGCAAAGAACACAGCGGTCATTTCGATTGTTAACCTGGAACGTGCAGCCATTTTAACTTCCCTCGATGAATTGAGTACTGCCCTAATGGTAGAATTTGGTTCAAGTGAAACGGCCTTAGCTGAACTCCTCTTCGGAGAGGCAAACCCGAATGGGAAACTGCCCTTAGAACTGCCTAGAAGCATTGAAGCAGTTCAAAATCAAAAAGAAGATGTGCCTTATGATTCTGAAAATCCATTGTATCCTTTTGGACACGGTTTAACCTATTGATATGTACCTCTCAGATTCAGAAGAAATGTTGGTGATTGTTGGGGGGGCTGTGGTCATCATGGCCATTGTCGGAGCAACGGTAAAAGATTACCGAAGAATGCGTTGGGAGGCACGTAAAGAAGTTGAAAAAAAAGAAAAAGAAGAACAATACGTCAAAAAATTAACGGAGTTGATCAACGAAAAAAACAAACTTCTTGAGGCGCAATTGAAAGCGCAAAAAAAGGAAACAAAACCCTAAAGATCAATTCAGCCGTACTAAAAATTTAGTTGTACATTTGTACCTACAACAATTGCAGTGCTATGGAAAAAATATTACACCCATCTGGGGAAAGAGGACATCAAGATCACGGTTGGTTAAAGGCAAACCATTCGTTTAGTTTTGCCAATTTTTACGATCCACAAAAAATACAATTTGGCGCCCTACGGGTGCTAAACGACGACCATATTGGTGCCGGAATGGGATTTGGTACGCACCCGCATGACAATATGGAAATCATTACCCTCCCTTTAGAAGGGGATTTGGCCCACAAAGACAGCATGGGACATGGTGCCATCATTCAAGAAGGAGATGTTCAGGTGATCAGTGCCGGAACAGGCATTTACCATTCCGAAGTAAATCCAAACAAAGACCAACATGTGGACCTGCTACAAATATGGATTTTCCCCAACAAAAAAGACGTAAGTCCGCGTTACCAACAAATGTCGATTCGGGACCTTAAAAAAGAAGATGAGTTCTACCAAATTCTCTCCCCCAACCCAGAAGATGCAGGGGTTTGGATTCATCAAAACGCCTGGATGCACTTTGGGGATTTTTCTAGTGAAAAAACGTTAACCTATACCCTAAAGGATCCCAACAATGGCGTGTATGCTTTTCAAATTGAAGGAAGTGGAAAATTGGCCCAAGAAACTTTGAACCGCAGGGATGCAGTTGGAATTTGGAATACCCCCTCTTTTGAATATACCGCAGAAGCAAACAGTAGAATCTTACTTATAGAAGTCCCTTTACAACAATAAACATGAACGAAAACACACCCCTAAAAGACGTTATTGCACATCTTGAAAAGCGCATCGAAACCAATGAGGTAAAAGACGCTGTCCACAAAATAAAATTCATGACCGCAAGGGATATGCTAAAGGAATTGTTAAGGTAATTTCCATAGAAAAAATAAACAGTTATAAAATTTATTTACTTTTGAGGGAATAGGATGACTCATGGGTAAATATTTTGTAAAATTTATTGTACTGTTTTTTTGCTGTATAGTAAATGTATGGGCTCAAGAAAACCCACCTATACAATCTTTTCCTCCTGGACTTATGGAGGCAGGAAATCAAAATTGGTCTCTTAGTCAAGGAAAAGAAGGACGTATATATGCAGGTAACAATAAAGGTCTACTCGTCTATGAGGGAACACGATGGAAACTTTACCCCAGCCCTGAAAATACAATCATCAGATCTGTAGCTGCTATAGATGAAAAAATTTATACCGGGAGCTATATGGATTTTGGCTTCTGGAAAAAAAACAACAAAGGAGAGTACAATTATACCTCTTTGGTAAAAACTTTTGGCATAAATATTCTTGAAGATGAGCAGTTTTGGAACATCCTCTCTTTTGATTCCTTCCTTGTGTTTCAGTCGCTTGATCGTCTTTTGATCTTCAATAAAAGCACAGAAATCTTTCAAGAAATTCCTTCAGAAGCGGGAATTTTGAAATCCTTTAAGGCCAATAATCAATTGTTTTTTCAGGAGGAAAATGGAAAAATTTATACCCTAGAACAGGGAGAAAAAATTTTGGCTTTTAAAAACCCTCAACTCTACAATAAAAAGATAAAAGGAATATTCACTTTCCAGAATGGATTGATTTTATTGACAGAAAAGAATGGTTTTTTTAAATGGGGCAATGCCACATTAAAACCCTGGAAAACAGAAATAGATCGGCATTTATTTGAAACAAAAGTATATAACGCTATCCGTCTCCAAAATGGCGGCGTTGCTATAGGCACAATCGGAACAGGTGTATATTGTATAAACGCAAATCAAAAACTCGTTTTCCATCTGAATCAAGAAAAAGGCATCTCCAACAATACTGTTTTAAGTTTGATGGAAGACAAGGAAGAAAACTTATGGCTTGGACTTGATAATGGCATTAATTTAATCAACTCCGCCAGTCCTATTTACGAGTATAACGATCCTTATGGGAAACTGGGTTCAATTTATGAATCGGTTTTTTATGACGAAATGCTTTACCTGGGAACCAATCAAGGGTTGTTCGTAAAACCTTACCCAAGTACAACCCCTTTTGAACGGGTCTCTGGAATTGAGAATCAGGTCTGGAAATTATCGGTAATAGACACTACCCTTTTTGCCGGCTTAGATGAAGGAACTTTTATCGTCAAAAAAAATAAAGCTAAACGACTCGGAGATACGAGGGGGACATGGATCTTTAAAAAACATCCAAACTTACCCAATACACTAATCCAAGGCAGCTATAATGGTCTTCACGTATTGAAAAAAGAAAATGGAGAATGGCGATACAAAAACAAACTTAAAGGATTTAATATATCATCACGATTTTTTGAATTTGCCAGTGACACTACCCTTTTAGTAAGTCATGAATACAAAGGAGTATTCCAAGTCACCTTAGACGATGAGCTGTTCAAAGTCAAAAAAACAAGTATAGACACAACGGCTAAAAAAGGCTACAATGCCTCAATTGCAAAATATGATGGTGAAATTCTATACATGAACCCAAAAGGTGTTTTTAAATACAACATTTTGGAACAAAAATTTGAAAAAGACATTCGTCTTTCAAAACACATTCCAAAAGAGGACTATGCTACTGGGAAAATGGTGAAAGACAAAACGAACAGATTGTGGTTTTTTACCAAAACCAAACTGCACCGATTGGAAAAAGACTTATTTGATAACAAGTGGAAACACAGCGAATTTTTTATTGATGAAAATCAACGAAAAAGTGTTTCTGGTTTTGAAAACATAAATGCTCTGAACGAAAAAGAATACATCATAGGCACAAACAAGGGGTATCTTAAAATGAGGGCTGAGGTTTATTCTAATGAGGAGGTAAAGGTTGATCTTACAAAGCTTAGTGCGGGTAAAAATAATTCCACCTTTGATTTAAACTTAGATAAAACCAATGTAGTACCCTTTAATAATAATGCAATTCATTTTTTCTATACGGCTACAAATTATAATAAATACAACAAAGTCGAGTACCAATATAAACTGGAAGGGTTTGACACCGATTGGCAACCTTGGACTGAGGATAGTCAAAAAGGATATGAAAATCTTAATTATGGAAAGTACACTTTTTATTTGAAGAGCCGCATTGGGGAATCTGAAAGCGATACCATACAATCGTACCCTTTTGAAATTTTACCCCCTTGGTATTTTTCAAAATGGGCGAACCTATTTTATATTGTTTTCTTTCTTATTGCCTTATGGCAATACAATCAATATTACACAAGAAGGGTTAAACGCAAACAAGAAGCATTAAACCTAGAACAACGGAAGGAGATTGAATTGCAACAATTAGAAAATCAAAAAGAAGTAATTCGGATTAATAATGAAAAATTAAGGAGCGATATCGAATTGAAA
>CBFIJA010000088.1:0-4484 GCA_965662875.1 Candidatus Arcticimaribacter sp. | reverse complement strand
AGGCTTTTATGTGTGCCTCGTAGTCGGTTTGAAGGGGGGCCAGGGTGATTTCAATGGAGACTTTCATACGGTTTTCATTTTAGCAACGGTAAGCTGGTGATTTTTAAAGGTACGGAAATACAAATTGAAATGCAGGGCATCTCCGCCGATATGCACTTGAGCAGTTCCCTTTGTGTCTTTTAGAGAAAAGGAATGCACTTCGATGTCTTGACACAAAGATAGCCCCGGTTTTTTTACAGCTTTGTATAGGGCTTCCTTGGCTGTCCAAAGACGTGTTAACCATTCCACTCCATCGAGTTTTGGCACATAGGCTTCTTCGTTTGAATGAATAAACTTAGAGGCAATACGGATGATTTTTGGACGATGGTATTCTATGTCCACCCCTACAGGTGTGTCGTCTACAAAAGCAAGAGCATAGTCTGGGGTATGAGAAAAAGAACAATAGGCGTTGGGCAATTGGGGAGCCCCAAGTGCATCTATTGTCAATGACGATAAAGGTTCATCCAAGTGCACTAAGGCAGCCCGTACCGCTAAGAAGCCTTTTTTACCGCTTTCGGTTTGTCTATTGTCCAGCGCTTTTTTTTGACTCGAAGTCAACTGAAGAGAAGCTTCCAGTTCAGAAATAGGCTCAGCAATTCTCCACAGGGCCAATGCTCCTGTTTCAAGCGCGTCAAATTGGTGGTCAATCGGCATCGTTAATTCCTAAGAAAGTATGTAAATTTGCACCGTAAAGTTAACAAAACCAATTATGAAAGAGAAAACCAATGTACTTCCCTACAAAGTAAAAGACATCAGTCTCGCAGACTGGGGACGCAAAGAGATTCAATTGGCGGAAGCAGAGATGCCCGGACTAATGGCGCTGAGAGAAGAATATGGAAAAGATCAGCCTTTGGCTGGAGCACGTATTGCCGGTTGTCTTCACATGACCATACAAACTGCAGTATTGATTGAAACTTTGGTTGCTTTAGGCGCTGAGGTAACCTGGAGCTCTTGTAATATCTTTTCTACTCAAGACCATGCCGCTGCCGCAATTGCAGCTGCAGGCATTCCGGTATATGCTTGGAAAGGAATGAATGAAGAAGAATTTGATTGGTGTATTGAACAAACCCTCTTTTTTGGAGAAGATCGAAAACCATTGAATATGATATTGGATGATGGTGGAGATTTAACCAATATGGTTTTGGATGAATATCCAGAACTGGTGAAAAACATCAACGGACTTTCGGAAGAAACCACTACTGGAGTTCACCGTTTATACGAGCGTATGAACAACGGGACTCTTCCGCTTCCTGCTATCAATGTCAATGACTCTGTTACTAAATCAAAATTTGACAACAAATACGGATGTAAAGAAAGTGCAGTAGATGCTGTGCGTCGTGCAACGGATGTGATGTTGGCAGGGAAACGTGTGTTGGTTGCTGGTTATGGTGATGTTGGAAAAGGAACGGCTGCTTCATTTAAAGGTGCAGGGTCTATTGTAACCGTTACTGAAATCGATCCGATATGTGCGCTTCAAGCAGCCATGGACGGATACGAAGTGAAAAAAATAAATACCGTTATTGGAAATACGGATATCGTAGTTACCGCTACTGGAAACAAAGACATCTTGACTGGAGAACATTTCTTACAAATGAAAGACAAAGCCATTGTTTGTAATATTGGGCATTTTGATAATGAAATCGATATGGCTTGGTTGAATGACAACTATGGCGCCAGCAAAGTAGAAATCAAACCTCAAGTAGACAAGTATACCCTAAAGGACGGAAACGAAATTATCGTCTTGGCCGAAGGGCGTTTGGTGAATCTTGGTTGTGCCACTGGGCACCCAAGTTTTGTAATGAGTAATTCTTTTACCAACCAAACCTTGGCACAAATAGAATTGTGGAACAGTCCTGAGAAATACGAAAACAAGGTATACATGCTTCCAAAACACTTGGATGAAAAAGTAGCCGAATTGCATTTGAAACATTTGGGTGTAGAGTTGGAAGAACTGTCATCCGAGCAAGCAGATTATATCGGTGTGAAAGTTGCTGGACCCTTTAAGCCAGAATACTACCGTTACTAATCGTAATTGTAATCCCTTTGAAGCCGAGCAAATGCTCGGCTTTTTTTATTTGATTATATTTATAGAAAAAGTACCCCTATGCTCAATCATTTTCGCCTTCTCTATTTCTTTATTTTCGTCGCGTTCAGTAGTCTTTATGGACAAAACAGCTCCCTTTCTACCGAGAAATTAAAAGCGTTTGACGCTTTTATTGAAGAAGAAATACAACAAAAAAATATCGCAGGTGCAGAAGTGTACATCGTTCAAAATGAAAAAGCCGTTTGGCATAAAACATTTGGTGTCTCCAATATGGAAACCCAAAAACCACTGAAACAAAACAGCATCTACTACATTCAATCCATGACCAAAGCGGTCATCAGTACCGCAATCATGCAGCTTGTAGAACAAGGGAAACTGCGTTTAGACGACAAGGTAGAAACTTATATTCCAGAAGTGGCCAATCTTCGTGTGACCTTGGATCCCGAAAAAGGAATGAATGGACCTACCGAGGCCCGGGAAGGAGACCTTACAGTAAAGCAGTTGTTGAACCACACAGCAGGCTTGTCCCATGGCTTGGGGGGATCTAAGCTAGACAAAACGCTTTTCAGCATGTTGTACAATGAAACCCTAAATTATACCGGACATAAAAATCTGGAGAGTAGAATCGACACATTATTGACCGCCCCCCTTATCGGGCAGCCCGGAAAGCAATGGTACTATAGTGCCGGGCCGGATCTCTTGGCTTTGATTGTTCAAAGGGCATCAAAGCAGTCCATACCAACGTATTTAAAACAACATATTTTTGATCCTGTAGGCATGAAAGATACAGGCTATAACCTGAATCCAAAACAAGCTAAAAGAGTGATGCAATTGCATACCTATAATGAAGAGGGGGATTTTGGACTGAGTGCTCTGCAAGTGCCTACAGAAAGTAATACTGTTTATGGAGGGACACACGGGCTTTTCTCAACTGTTGAAGACTATTCTCGTTTTTGTCACGTCTTTCTCAACGCGGGGAAAGCCAATGGCAAGCAAATTTTAAAAGCAGAAACGGTAGAACTGATGTTGACCAACAGCGTAGGAGAACTTCTTGGTGAAGCCAGAGGATTTGGTTTAGGGTTTGGTGTACTTTACAATACCGCTAAAGACCCTAGTCCTGCGGAAAATGGACAATTTTACTGGGGAGGTTATTTTAGAACCCACTTTTTTGTGGACCCTTCTGAAAAAATTGTCGCTTTGTTCATGACTCAAAAACTACCCTACGGAGAGGAATACAATGTTGCTTTAAGCCGTTATATTTATTCTGCACTCGAGAAATAAACACAAAAAAAACTCGCTACAATAGCGGGTTATAAATGTAATCTAAATTTGTTTAGGCTTCGAAAGGAACAACAGAAACGTAAGACTTGTTGTTTTTCTTCTTTGCAAATTGAACCACACCGTCCACTTTAGCGTGTAATGTGTGATCTTTACCTAAATAAACATTTTCACCAGGGTTGTGGGCAGTACCACGCTGACGAACGATGATGTTTCCAGCACGTGCAGCTTGTCCCCCAAATATTTTTACACCTAGTCGTTTCGATTCCGATTCTCTACCGTTCTTCGAACTCCCTACTCCTTTTTTATGTGCCATGGTTGTACGTTTTTAGTTTTATGCTTGCAATGCAGCGATCAAATCTGCTTTCTTCATAGAAGAAATTCCGGTGATGCCTTTTGCTTTTGCTAATTCTTTTAATTCTGCTACCGTTTTAGTGCTCAAGTCTTCTTGTGCTTTTGGCGCAGTCTTTTTTGGCGCTGCCTCTTTTTTAGGGGCTGCAGCTGCTTTTTCTGCTTTTGGTGCTGCTTTTTTCGCTCCTCCTTTAGCAGAGATTCCTTCGATTAGGATTTCTGTCAACGCTTGACGGTGACCATTTTTTACACGGTATCCTTTTCTTCTTTTCTTTTTGAAAACGATTACTTTATCGCCTTTCAGGTGCTTAACTACTTTTGCTTCTACCGAAGCGCCAGTTATAGCCGGGGCGCCAATAGTAACTGCTTTACCGTCATCTAAAAGATACACTTGATCAAAAGAAACATTGCTTCCCTCGTCTTGTGCCAAACGGTGAACGTACACTTTTTGGTCTTTTGCAACTTTAAATTGCTGCCCTGCTATCTCTACGATTGCATACATTTTTGTTAATTTTTGGACTGCAAATGTACTTAAAATACACAGTGAAACAAAAAAATGTTTCTTTTATTTCTCGTACTCCTGCTATTCCTGGATGTTGTAAAAAAATCTTGCCATTTTTATTTGTACATTTGACTACTATTAGATTTATGAAAGCGGTAAGCTATTTTTTGGTGATTTTTGTATTGCTCTGGGGATGCACGCCTGAGTTTGTTCCCGATACGTCTGAAGTAGACGAACAATTGACCACCATCATAACGCCTACCAAGCGAC
>CBFIJA010000087.1:0-4632 GCA_965662875.1 Candidatus Arcticimaribacter sp. | reverse complement strand
CGGGAAGTTTCACCCAAAAAATGGGAATCGCAACCACTATAATGGATTATGCGCGCTACAATTACATCGCACAACCTAGAAGTGCCTCTATGAATTCCTAGCATTTCCCGTAGGGATTTGCAAGTGCTTATCATCAAGCAAGAGCCTTGGATCATATGGGGAAATATCCTGGGGAAACCCAATGGAAACTCCCGTTTAACTATTCAAATGGAGAAGCTGTAAACGCCTATGCACTACGCCACTTGGCGCGACAACACAAGATGGTGGATATTGCCCTGTATTATTTTGATCAAGGCAAAAACCCAAAATACATTCAATACTTTAAAGCGCAAATGCAGTCCTTGAATGCGGCCTTGCATGCTGATGCTTATGAGAAAATTGAAGATGGAAACGGGGTTTATGAAGCCTTTCGTGCAGGCTATAGGGTACTGAATTGGCTTTGGATTCACTCGCTTTTTTTAAACGAAAGCGAATATTCAGATGCAGACCAATTGCTCACCATTGCCACCTTACTGCAACACGGGCAACACCTTTATGAGAGAAATGCAGAATTTAAGTCGGGAAATCACCAAACACGTGGAGTTTCGGCTTTGGCCATGCTCGCTATTTTATTGCGGGATTTTAAGGGGACAGACCTTTGGTTAGACCGTGCCATGCAGAGACTTGGTGAACACCTTGACAAAGAAATCAATGCAGATGGGTTTCAATTTGAACGATCGGTTCATTATCATATGAGTGACATCAACAATTACTTTTATGTTTATCAACTGGCCAAAACCAATGGAATTAAAGTAGAAAAAGCTTGGGAGGAAAAACTTAAGGGGTTGTTCACTACTTTGGTGAAAATCGCCTATCCCGATGGAAGTGCCCCAGTGCTGCAAGACGATACCGATCATCCGTGGGCAGAAACGAATGACATTTCCAAATCAATGACCTTGGGGTATCTCCTTTTTGAAGACCCTGCCTTTGGCTACTTCGCGTCAACTAAGGTAGAAGAACGGGTCTATTGGTTTTTGAATGGCCGCCAAATAGAACGGCTCAATAACATTGAAAGCACGCCACCGACTTACGGTTCATTAGCGTTTGAAGAAACGGGCTATTACATTATGCGCGAGGGATGGGAAAGTCAAGATAAAATGATGATTATTAGCGCTGGGCTAGATGCCGAGAAACCCGATCATCAACACGGCGATATGCTGGGAATACAGGCGATGGCCAATGGCCATGCCCTCCTTCCCAACTACCAGGTACGTTATTCGCTAAAAGATTTTGAACTCTTCAAAAATTCCTCGGTGAAAAATGTCGCATTGGTAGACGAAGAATTACAGGGCAAACAATGGACCTCAAACAAGGGGGGGAGTGGTTTTGGTAAATTTAAAGCATTGCCCCAGCCCAAGGTAATGGCTTGGGAAAGCAATGATCATTTTGATTTCTTTGCGGGAAGCCATGACGGTTTTGAGGACATCGGGGTGGACTACAGTCGGCAAGTGATTTTTGTAAAAAATGAATTTTGGATCGTAAAAGATGCCTTTAAAGCGCCTCAAGATCACCAATACAAGCAGCTTTGGCAAGGGCATTATACCTACGAAAATGCTCCCGATTTATTAAGGGCTGTGGCTCCAGATGCTAGCGGACACGATATTTTACAGCTGCATGCTACAGCGTCCGTTTCCAGCGATGGTGCCCGTGGGAAAGAGTGGAGTGTTGTTTCTTCGGCGCCTCAAAAAAACTTTACTTTCCTCAGTATAATTTATCCCTATTCTGGGTACAATAATCGCCTCGACGAGACGGAAAAAACAAAAAGAATCAAGGATTGGGTAGTTCAGCAAACCCAAGGCGGAAAAGACGAATTAAGAACGACCAGTTTGCATTCACCGCAAGGGGTTTATGTCTTTAATATGAGGGAGTGGGACAATGAAGACTTCCATTTGCAGTCTGAAGCAGCTACCGATGTATTTCTGAAAAAGGAGGGCAAGCAATGGGTGCTTTATTCCCTAGGCACTCATAAAAGTAACCTTAGGGTTACCCTAAAAGCAAGCGGTAAAAAGATCACTAAGGTAGTGGTCCCCGGGGAAAACTGGCGTTTCTAAGGCTTTCCGATGTGTTTTGCTATGGCTTAATTTAGGAAGCAATAAGGATAGGCAGATTCTGTCCTATAAAACAATGCGGTAAATTCGTAAGAACTTAACCAAATACAGCGCTTTAAACTCAGTTGAAATCGCATAAAATGCAGCCTTGTTAGAAAAGGGAAAAGCATTGATGCGGTAAGTGATATCGGCATAAAAGCTGCTTAAATGAATAAATTCGAGGGTGGTTTTGCTTATCGTACTAATTCGATATGGTCCATTCAAGCTTCTTTTCATGTAAATGATTCATTTAGCATTGGATATGCTTATGATACTTATTTAGAAAATCAATTGTCTGGACTGAATTTAAAAGCGCATGAGCTGGTAGTTCGATTTAAATTTGGGGAGGCTTTTCCACCTGAACAACAAGAGGTAAAAAGTGTTGCTGAATAAACAGCAATCACAAAGTAAAGATCACCTGTTTCTTTCAGTGAAGGAACGCTTTGGGTTAACAAACTAACTTAGAAGTACCTATCGTTATAATCAAAGCAAAAAGGAATGGGGAAGGTGTTGAATTATTGAAGGGTTATAAGTCCATCGGTTCATCTTCTTCCAACAGCATGTACATAACACCCTCATTTTATTCCATCGCGAATTACCCTCTAAGACCAAGAAAAATAGAAGTTTCTAGCGGATTACAATTGTAGGCAACAGTATGAAAACGACTCCAGGAATAAGTAAAGTATACTAAGGTTTTTGTTAATGCTGAATGTATCTTAAGTTACAGATGCGCTTTATAATTTTCATTAATTTTGAAAAAACAACAACATGAAAAAATACTTTATACTTCTGTCCGCTTTTCTATCATTAACTTCAATTACTTCTTGTGAAAAAGATGACGATGATAACGATGATTATGAAAATTATGCAGAATATGTTTCTCTTGAAGCATCTAATCTCACGCAGCAGGTTAAAGATTTAATTAACACCTACATTTCTACTAATCACCAAAACGCTAATGTTGTTGAAGTAGAAATTGAAAATCAACAAATCGAGGTAGAACTCAATGATAGAACAGAATTGATTTTTGACCTTGATGGAGTTTTCTTAAGATACGATGACTAGTTTAGTTTCTAAGGATTAATTACTTATTACGTTAACCAATTGATTTACTCCTCGAGTATTGCCGATTAGACCAATTATAGCATAGGGTGACAGTGGATTTCAATTGTGCCCAAGCTTGCGAAAATATTTCATGCAAAAAAAGTGGTGTTTTAAGTCTAATTATTTGCTTATTAGCTCTAACAAAAAACCCTCCACGTGTTGGAAGGGCTTTGATTGATTAAATGGAGATTTATTTTATCTACTATAGCCAGCAATTACTGGCACATATTTCGTTTTAATACCGAATGGTTCAATAGCCTTTTTTAAATCATCAGACACATTCCCATAAAGTGTCATATTGTTAATACTGAATACTTTTGAAACTCTTCAAAATCTTTAGAAATCTCACCACCAGGTGAAACATTTTTAATGTGAAGAAGTACGGCTTCTGAATTAATATATCGTTCAATCAATGTTACTTTATTTTTTCCAGATCTTGTTATTGAACTTGAGGGAGATTATTTTACGTTTAATACTGTCCTAAACCCTTTGTGTTCTGAAGAGGAATCTTCTGAACTCGCCATTCTCGACGAAATCCTAAAGCTAGCGCAATAGGATGCATTGCATAAAAAAGAGCCCCCTTTAATAACTCTTTCAGAGGTGTATCGGTTATTCGGATTGAATGCACTAGACGCACCTTTTGGATTGACTATTATATCTTCTTTTAAATTTTTATAATACCGAGTATTATACCAATCAGAAGTCCACTCCCATACATTTCCACTCATATCGTATAAACCAAAATTATTGGGAGGGAAACTGCCCACTTCTGCAGTTCTTAAAAAGCCATCCTTCAAGTTATTTGTGTCTGGAAAACTGCCATCCCACGTGTTAGCTTGTTTGAAGAGTTGAGTATTTTCTGAATTCCAAGGAAAAATTCCTTGTTGTTGCCCTCTAGCAGCATATTCCCATTGTGCTTCAGTTGGAAGACTTCTGCCGGCCCATTTGCAATATGCAAGTGCATCTACATAAGCAATATGTACAACAGGATGATTGTCTTTACCCTCTATCGAAGAATTAGGTCCTTGTGGATGCTTCCAATTAGCCCCAATAGTCCATTGCCACCATTGAGAAAAATCAAATAAATTTGGTAACTTCTCTTGGGAAGGTTTAAATGTTAATGACCCCGGTTGTAATAAGCTGTCGTGAGGTTTTGGAATACCAGAAGGCAATTGTTTTTTCATTTCTCCCCAATCAATAGCGCGTTCAGCTAGGGTAACGTATTGGGTAGCTACTACAAACTTTTTAAATTGAGCATTGGTTACCTCTGTTGAGTCAATAAAAAATCCACTTACTGAAACCCTATGGGCGGGTTTTTCGTGATTCATTGCCATCGTATCATTGGGTACAGCTCCTTGAACGAATTCTCCAGGAGGTATCCAAACCATACCCTCTGGGGTAG
>CBFIJA010000086.1:0-4746 GCA_965662875.1 Candidatus Arcticimaribacter sp. | reverse complement strand
AATACTAAAAATTGAAACATTTAAACCCAATTAAAAAAAATTTAACAATTGTAGGATTCGTAACTGTAATTGCCTGTTCAGTAGCTGCTGTAAATGAAGTTGAGAATGAATTAGAAGCTGACAATACTTTATCGGGCTCTGAACGATATCAAGTAATAATGAATAATGATGATGGGGCTAGTGAGGGAAAATATTGGGTCTTTGACTTTCAAGAGATGAGTGTTGGAGAATGGAGAGACCCAACATTTGGTAGTAATGGAGCTATACAAGAATGGGTTCCAATAGTTGCAGAATAATTGCGTTAGCTTTTTAGCTTCAATGAATTAACCTACCTTTAGTTCTTTCCAAACAGATAACACCATAAGAGTATTTCTCCCAAGTCTGTCAATGTTGTGGATGTGAAGTTCTTTAAGTTTTCCTTCGTCTATCAGTTTTCTAATCTGACTTCCTTGTTGACGAGACCAAAAATCCGAAATCCCACTTATAGTATCACATAAGATGTAATCAAATCCTTTCTCTGCGTCTTTCAACTGACGAAGGTGGGACTGACCTTCCGAACTGTCCTTTTACTAACTTGATTTTGTGAACTGCCATTACTCTTGCTTTAGGTCTTTAGTCAAGCCTGAAATTGAAACTATACTTTGTCATTTACGTTCAAGTTTACGTAAATCAAAGTCAAAGATATACATATAGATACAAGAAATATGCCTATAAACAACAAAAACCCCCATTTTATTGGAGGTTTAAGGCTTATTTTAACGTAAAAACTCATAAGTGAATTATGGGTAATCTGCTTAGAAGGCAGATGCTCTATCCAGCTGAGCTACGCGACCAAAGATTTCAATTGTCGGGGTGGCAGGATTCGAACCTGCGACCTCCTGCTCCCAAAGCAGGCGCGATGACCGGGCTACGCTACACCCCGAGGCGAAAGTTTAAAAAAACTTTCTTTGGCGGAGAGACCGAGACTCGAACTCGGGGAACACTTACGCGTTCACAGATTAGCAATCTGCTGCATTACCACTCTGCCACCTCTCCATTCCCATAATTATGGGATGCAAATGTACTTCTTAGAAAATTATTAAACAATAGTTTTTCTCAATTATCTCGCTTTTATTCTGGATATTCTATCCTCAAATGATAGATGTCAATTAATTTGTGAATCAGCACTTTCTTAACCGTCTCAATTTCAGCAAGTGTAATGTTTGATTGGATAAATTGCGCATCTTCTAACTGCCGATCAATAATCCTGATGACAAAACTTTTTACAGTAGCCACCGTGGGTTCTTTTAAACTTTTTGAGGCCGCTTCTACGGCATCGGACATCATTAAAATTGCGGTTTCTTTTGAAAAAGGCTTGGGCCCTTTGTAATGAAAATCTTCTGTGGAAATGTCCGGATCTGTCTCTTGGGCCTTCTTTAGAAAATAATATACTGAAGATGTACCGTGATGGGTACGGATGAAATCAATTACCCGATCCGGGAGATTGTACTTTTTTGCTATTTCTATGCCGTCAAGAACATGCTGAATGATGATTTTTGCGCTCTCTAAAGGACTCAATTCATCGTGTAGAGAAACCCGTCCCCTTTGGTTTTCAGAAAAATAGGTAGGCTGTTTTATCTTCCCAATGTCATGATACAAGGCCCCTACACGAGTCAATAGCACATTGGCTTTGATGGAAGCCGCAGCGGCCTCTGCCAGATTGGCTACCTGAAGGGCGTGGTGAAATGTACCCGGCGCTTTATTTGACAATTCTACAAGCAAGGGCGAGTGGGTGTCAGACAGTTCTAAAAGGGAGATGTCTGAATCCATCTGGAATAATTTTTCGTACAAATAAATCAAGGGTTGAACAAATAACGTCAACAAACCGTTGATGAAAAATAAGCCCAGAGTAGAAAAGGGAAAAGAACGTAGTCCTCCCTCTTGAATGATGTAAAAAGCAAAGTAGCCCACCAGATATACTGCGGTGATCTGAGCAACAGAGATGAAGAGGTTTGCTCTTTTGTACAATTCTGAAACCCCAAGTATGGTAACAATTCCCGCTAGAATTTGCAGCACGATATACTCAAAACTATTGGGAACAAAAAGACCGACCAATATCACAGAGAGCACGTGGACAAACAACCCCAAACGCGCATCAAAAAAGGCTTTGATCACCAAAGGAAAAATACAGACTGGAATAATGTACAAATACGCCGAATTGAAATTTATAATACTGGTATTCAGCAAAACCATCAAAAGCAAATTCACCAAAAGGAAGGTCATTTTTGTATTGTTGTCAAATACTTCTTTTCTGTATTTATAAATGAACAATAACAACATGCCTAAGATCAAGAGAACCAAAATGGACTGTCCCAGGGTAATCCATATAAAATTCTGATCCGATAAACCCGAAGCAGAGTATCTTTTCTTTAATGAATCGAGCTTCTGATAAATGTCATCATCGATAAGCTCGCCTTGATTTACAATTAATTCTCCCGTATTGACTAGACCTTTGGTGCTGGAAATTTGGGCATACGATTCTGCCAAGACACTTTCGGTTAATTTTTGGTTGTAGGTAAGGTTGGGTTCCAAGATCTCAAAAAACAATTGGTAATACGCACTTTCCTGTTTTTTGAATGCTTCATCCAAATGCGCTGTGAGGTAAGCAGAGAGTTGGTTGAGATCAAATAATGCAGCGAACAAAAATTGTTCTTCTACCGTCGTTTTTATCACCCCAACAGTCTCCCCCCCGCTGTGAATATAACTGGGAGACAATACGCCAACCTTGTAAATGGCGGAAATTTGTTCCAAGCCGTAATCAAAATAGCGTTGGTAACGTTTCGAGTTTTGAGGATAGGCAAAGTAATTTTGAAAGCGTTGTTCGTATAACTTTTTTACTTTTTCTTCTGTAGCTGTATTATAATCAAAATAGGTCAGCGATTGTTGTTTTGCAGTGCTTCGCTCCGATTCTAGCTCGGCTTCGGTTTTAATCAAAGAAAAATCAAAGGGAGCATATAAACTGGGATAGTTCCATGTTTTAGCACGCTGAATCTCATATTTAAATTGTCCTGCACGCGGCAATACATATACGATACTAAAGCCGCAGAAAAAATAAACAAGTAGTTTGTACAGCAGCGATTGTTGATTGACTAAAAAAGAAAAAAGTGTTTTCATAAACCCATTTATAGGCGCCTGAGATATCGCGTCAGAGGCACTCAAAGGTAAGGAATGTTTTTTTTAGCCCGAGAGGCGAACCCTCACTTCATTTTGCTTATTTTTGGGGCAAATCATTATATTTTCAGATTGAGATACGGTGTATGTCCTTTAGGAATTGTTCCCCTTAGAAGTGAAGCTTCGCACAAAAGCGAACAATTGTCTCAACTTCTTTATGGCGATTTTTTTAAAATCATCGACAGCCGTAAAGAATGGTTTAAAATTCGAAACCAATGGGACAAATACGAAGGCTGGGTTTCTTGGAATCAAATTCGTGAAATCCCAGAAGAGCAATACAAAGCCTTGACGCAACAAACCCCTGTTCATTCAAACAACATCTTAGATTTTATTAGCAATGAAAAGAAAGAACTCTTCCCCATTCCCCTGGGAAGTGATCTTAGAGCTCTAGAATTACTGAATCATCAATTCGACGGGCAGCGTTTTGAAGCAGATAAAACACGAGAAAACATCTTAAAAACAGCCTATCAGTACCTGAACACTCCCTACCTATGGGGCGGTAAATCGCCTACCGGGATTGATTGTTCTGGCTTGAGTCAAATGGTCTATAAAATAAATGGTGTCCCCCTACCCCGTGATGCATATCAGCAGGCTGAAGTTGGGAATACATTGAGTTTTATCGAAGAGAGTCAACCCGGAGATTTAGCCTTTTTTGATGACAAAGAAGGGAAAATAATCCATGTTGGGATACTGCTGCCCAATCATTTTATTCTTCACGCCCACGGACAAGTCCGTTTGGATCGTATTGACCAAACCGGGATTTTCAGTGTCGATCGAAAAGGCCATTCCCACCAACTGAGATTGATCAAATCTATTCTATAAAAAAAGCCCTCCGAAGAAGGCTTTCCTAAACTTATAATCAATTTTAAGACTAGTCTAGCAACTTTTTCATGGCTGCGTAACCGTCCATATTGTCTAGAGTGTAATAGATGTTCATTAAGGTTTTGATGGCTTCTTTATTGGAATCATCAAGCTCAACCAATTTTTGAAGGATGGGCACACATTCCTTGTAAAGACCTTCTCTATCCTTTTTTAATTCTTCGTACTTCATCTCATCTGCACGAGATCTGCCCAAAGAATTCATCTTTTCCACTAAGGCAGGTTCAGCTTCCAAAATCAAAGCCACCAAGTTTAAATAAGCTTCTTGCATATTGGGATCTAAAGCAATGGCTTTTTCGTAATACGAACGCGCTTGCGTTCTATCTTCCGTAACCACACCTAAGTTGTAGTAAAGTGTTGGGTTGTTAGGATCCTGAGCAACAGCTTGTTCCATCAATGCACTGAAACGATCTTTTTCTCCCAATTGAATGTACAAATTGGCCTCTGTTAAAATCAGTCCTAAATCATCAGGATTTTCAGTACGGGCTTCTTTTACAGCAGCAATGGCTTCTTCCTTCTGGTCCAATTGCGTGTAAATCAAAGCAATGTTTTTTACGATTTCAGGAAACTTCGATTCCGTATCCTGAGTTCTTGCGTTGGTGTAATCTTTAGACTTCTTTAAAAAAGTAAACTCGGTTTCTGTCACTTCGCGCTCTT
>CBFIJA010000085.1:0-4782 GCA_965662875.1 Candidatus Arcticimaribacter sp. | reverse complement strand
TGCGAAATGTTAAAACAGGATTTTCTAAATGTTGAAGATCGAATTCTGGCAGCACCAACCAACTGATAGATCGTTCATCCCCAGAACGATACGAATTAATTTTAAGAGATCTTCCCAGCGCATTTTCGTCCTCATAAACTTCCCAAAACCGACTGCCCTCTTCCGCTTGATTGATCCATCCTTCTTGCTGGAAAAGACCTAAACGGTGTTGCTCAAAGCTTTCTTCAAAAAAAGGAAAACACCGAGCTTCAGTAAAAATTAGATCTTCAAGGTCGTTGACTTTTAAAATGAACTTTTCGTCAAAAAAATCACGGGTTAAAAGTGCTTCTATGGTTCCTTGACCTTCAGGAAGAACAATGGTTTTAAAGGTAGAAAATGAGCTGCTGCTGAGATACATGGAATGATACGAATCGCAACTCAAAATACGTCTTTCGCCGTCATAGACATCAAAGGCTTCCCCTGCCAAAGTTCTCCCAATTTCTGCCGTTGAAAATTGAATCCCGTCAAAGCGCAACCACTGGCCCATATCTTCTTGCTGTAGTGTACCCAATCCAATATTTTTTGGAACTATGGTTGCTATCTCATCCGTTCTTAATAAATGATGTTCCCACAAAAACGCAGAAATATTGCCGATGGCATTTCCTTGAAACTCCCCCAAGGTGGCCTGGCCATTCTGAATGCCAACCCCCAATCCATTTAGATAAACATATACCTTTGACCCTTTCACAAAATAATCCGATAAGGCACGTCTATCCACACTTATTTTTATTCCGTGTTCTGGGTTTTCAGGATGATCTTGAATCCAAAGTTCTTTGTAAAAATTCCCTGCACGATCATCACTAATGACATAACCTTCGAGCCACAAGCTATCCTCTTCAAGTGATAATTGAGCAAAACCATTTTCACTTTGATTAATGCGTTCTAGTAAAGCCCTGATAGAGGTGTTGGGCCTTACCGAAATGGGATCAATGGTTGCATTTGGTGAAAACGTTTCTTTTTGAGGCTGACACCCCCAGAGAAATAGCACCAATATAATCGTGGATTTTTTCATGATGATGGGTTAAAATTGAATGGATAGGGTAGTGAAAAAAGTAGTGCCCCTCCCCCACCAATATTTGTTGCCAAACAATGGGAGGCTCCTTTTTTGGTCTTCTAATAAGTGGGTGTAATTGGCATTTCTACCTTGCTCAAATCCGCCTACTTTATAGCGAGTGTCGAGCACATTTTGAATGCTAGAAAAAAGGTTGACATAGTATTTTTGTAAACGCCAAGATTTATTCCAAGTTAAGTTCAATACAAAATAATTTGGAAATTTTTCTTGATACAAAACATCCCGAGTCCCCTCTGCAGTGGTGTTTGGTAAAAGAAAGCCTGCTGAATCTTGAAAAAACGAATTGGTTCTTCGAAGTGGACTTGGTTGCATATAAGCATTAGAAAAATAATTTACTGCAACAGACATCCGCCAATAATTTGGATCTTGATAATCTAAAGTCAAATTTAATGCTGTTTCTGGCCCAACCCCTTGCCGATATCCTTTTAATTGTGTTTGTCCGTACTCTTTTTTTCCATCGATGAAACCCTCCACTTTTGCTTCTTCAGAAGGAAGCGTATACAGTTGTAAATTTGGGGCATTGAGATGAAGATAATTTCCCCAAACAAAAGCTGACTTCAACTGGTAACGATCGTTTATAAACACCCTTATACTGGATTCAATTCCTGAATTCTGAAGTGCTATTCCTTGCATGACTTCTTGAATAAAAAATGAAGCATCGCCCCCTATGCCTTGTGCAAAATAAAACCCTATTCGATTGATGTGATCTTGATGCATCCAGAAAGGGGACAACCGAAAATCAAAAGCATGGGTTTGCCAAATAAACTTGGCCGATACAGCCTGAACTTTTTCCAATAGGGATGAATTTACAATGGCATGATTTACTCTAGGATTTACATAAAGCTTTGAGAAAGGTGGAGGCTGAAGAAAATATCCTCCTTGCAAAAACAAATACATTCTAGCAGAAATATCCCATTGAAAATTGGCCTTTAAACTAGTGCCCAAAAAGGACAATACCGATCCTTTGCCATGGCTGTTTTCTGGGAAAGATCCACTTTTAAATTTTCCAATACGCTGGTACTGTCTCGGGTTTATATTTCCTTCCAAATGCAAATTCAATGAAGGCCATTTTTTCTTCAATTGCAATCCCAATAAAATATCTTGGGTTTCTATTTCATAATGGTATTGAAAGGGAATACGCTCTTCGATTTTTCGATTGGGATGAAGCAAGTCATTCTGTGCTGCCTCAAAATTCAGCGCAAAAGGATCAATATCCCAATACGTTTTCCCACCCAAAAAATCAATGGGTTGAGCATAGAATGCCGCCGAGTTTATCGTATAATTCCCATAGATATTCAAGGCTGATGTTTCAAATTTTCGTTCAGTCAAATAAGAAAAAGACCAACGCTTGATTCTTTTGATGTCGTCATAAAGCAGATAGGGGGTATACGATTCTGCAACCAATTGGTTTGCGTTTCGTAAGCTGTTCCAATTCAGTTGTCCATCATTTTCTAATTTTAGTTGTGCTCGGTATGCAGAAGCAAAGTCTTCTTCGCCCCTTTGTTGTAGATAAAAACTAGGGAGATTTTGATAATATACAGGGTCTGGATTCCTTCCCCCACCTGACCAATAACCGTTCGCCAATTGACTTCCGTTATATAGGATTCTACTGTTGGCAATCTCACCGAATTGGTAAAGTACATTCCATTGATTTTTCCACTTTTCTGTGTTGTATAGATGGCGAAAATGAAAGGCTGGAATTTGAGTTCTTCGCATTCTTGCATTTCTCTTTTTGCCCTTATCCCACCCCCAATAGGGATTGTATTTTCTGCCTTTTAAATCATCCACCTCCTCTGTCAAAGGCGCTGATCTCCCTCTTAGTGAGGGAGTATAGAAAAACGTCAATATTGACTGACTTCTTGTATTCCATAAATGTTCTCCAGAAAATAATACAGAGGTGCCATTAAACTCTGTTCCGCTCATATAGCCTTCTTCTCCCCAACGGTGTGTCCCCAATGCAGAAAAAGCCCACTTGTTTTGTATCACTCCGCTATGGTAAACTGTATAAAAACGATGTTGATAATTACTGTTTGACATCGCGTACGACAGCTTTACTTTTTTTCGAAATGTACTGGGGGTAAAATCTATAGATACAGAACCTAAAGGTCCGGAATCCATATTAAAAGCACTGACTAAACCGTAATTTATGGCTTGACTTTTATTGATGATATCATTCAAGCCTCCCCACTGACTCCACTGAGGACGTCCGCGTTCAAAATCGTTCATTTTTATTCCATTCATCCATAAATTTTGAGAAGCACTACTCAGACCTCTCGCTGAAAAAAAAGAGGAACGAAATTGGAAAGCCATTGCCTCTAGCAATACTGTGCGTTGTGAACTCAATAAAGGATTACTACTCAATTCATCCTCTCGTAAATTATTGAACAATTCTTCTGAAAATTCTGCTAAAGGAATTTCTTCTTCTACAGTAGACGCTTGGAATAACTTCCAGATTCCCAAATCAATTTGGGACGTTTTAGAGAAATCGATTGGAACATTTTGGGTTTCATAACCATACTTTTGAAAGGTAATTATCGTCTTACCCAAGTCCGTTGTTTCAGAAAAATTCAATTTAAAAAAGCCCGAAAAATCGCTGTATAAAACACGATCATTTATGGATGTGGTGATCTGAACCTTTGAGACGATACCCCCTGTTTGATCCACCAACACTCCTTTGACCCAAGACTCTTGGGCGTGTAAAAAGGAAAGAATCTGAAAAAGAAAAAACAAACATGTTTTCAGCTTTGTCATAAAGTTTGATTTGGGTTTTATAAATTTAAGAAAAAAACAACATGTCCCCTTTTTTTCTTTTGGCCCTCTGGCTGCTCTTCTATCCCCAAAATAAAGGGGAAGTTCACACCCTGGCATTTTACAATGTGGAAAACCTATTTGATCCCACCAATGACCCGAAACATTTTGATGAAGAGTACACCCCAGAGGGCCGAAAACAATGGACTCAAAACATTCTTGATCAGAAAATTCATCAAATCGCAACGGTCATTGCACAGATCGGGAGAGATGAAACAAAGGCAATGCCACTGTTTATAGGATTGGCTGAGGTAGAAAATGACAAAGTGATTGCACAACTCTCCCGCCATCCTTTACTGCAAGAACAAGGATACCGCATCGCGCACCGAGAGAGCAGAGACCTTAGAGGAATTGATGTGGCTTTACTCTACAAAGCCACTGTTTTTGACTTAAAAGACATTAAAAAATACCCCTTGACTTGGCAAAATGAAACCAATAGAAGAAACTACTATTCACGCGATATTTTGGTGGTCGGAGGCTACATTCGTCAGCACAAAGTAAATCTGCTCCTCAACCATTGGCCCTCCAGAAGAGGAGGAATAAAGAGAAGTAAACCTTTACGTCATTTGGCAGCAAAACTGCACAGTCGGATTGTGGATTCTTTATACAAAACCGCTCCAGAAACATTCATCATCAGCATGGGAGATTACAATGATAACCCCAGCGATACAAGCCTAAAAGAAATTGAATCCACAGGTTTATTCAACCCCATGAAAAACCTGCACAAACAAGGAAAAGGGAGCTTGGCTTACAGAGATCGATGGTTTCTTTTTGATCAAATGTTGTTTTCAAAACAATGGAAAAATTCCTCTGATCTGTTTTGGATCACGAGTAAAATATTCAGTACACCTGAACTCTATACC
>CBFIJA010000084.1:0-4782 GCA_965662875.1 Candidatus Arcticimaribacter sp. | reverse complement strand
TGGCACCCAGACAAGGGCATGTACAGCGTTGTAAAGGGAATGGTTCAAATGGCAGAAGATTTAGGGGTTAAATTTCAAGCGAACGCTGCAGTTGAAGAAATTCTAGTTGAAAACGCAACCGCAGTGGGCGTGAAAGTAAAGGGTGAAAAAATACCTGCCGACATCGTAATCAGTGGGGCAGACTACCACCACACAGAAACCTTGTTGCCGCAAAAGTACAGAGCATACAGTGAAGCCTATTGGGATAAAAAAACCTTTGCTCCTTCTTCTCTATTGTTCTTTGTTGGCTTGGATAAAAAGATTAAAAATGTATCCCACCACACCCTCTTTTTTGATGTGGATTTTGATGCACATGCATACAGCATATACGATCACCCAGAATGGCCAAAGGAACCCTTGTTTTATGGAAACTTCCCTTCCATTACCGACAGTAGCATGGCACCCGATGGAAAAGAAGCTTGTTTCTTCTTAATTCCTATAGCCCCTGGAATAGAAGACACGCAAGAATTAAGAGATCAGTATTTTAATCTTATTATGGACCGTTTGGAAGAAATCACTGAACAAGAAATACGTTCTCACATCCTTTTCTCGGAATCTTTTTGTGTTAATGATTTTGTTGAAGAATACAATTCTTACAAAGGCAACGCCTATGGAATGGCCAATACGTTATTGCAAACTGCATTTTTACGTCCAAAACTTAAAAGTAAAAAAGTCGATAATATGTTTTTTACGGGTCAGTTGACTGTTCCGGGTCCTGGGGTTCCTCCGTCGTTGATTTCGGGGAAGCTTGTAGCCAGTCTGGTGTCTCCCCCCACCACCAAATAAGAGTCCATTGGCTTTCTTCTTCAGCGATAACATCATTCAATACTTGAATGTTTTTTTCCAAGGTTGAACTGTAATTATTCAACTGTTCATTGATTTGGTACCATAACTCAATTCGTTTAAAAAGATTGTATTTGACGAACTGATCGTTTTGAATATAGCGTCTATTTACATACCAAAAATCATTGTCTTCTACGTCAATTTTGTCCAAGTCAAAAACCCATTGATTGGCTAATCTTCCTTCAAAATCATCGATGTAAGACTTTTCTTCCTTATCCGTATTAATCATAAGGTACTTTAGGTCAACCCCATCGTAATTGTCATTTACCAAACGCCCTATATCGGATCCTAAAAAACGGAAGGTACCATCCAGCTTTATTGCATCGTAAACAACCCTGGGGGGATTGAATGGATTTCTGTTGGTATAATACGCCATAGGAGCGTAATAAAAATCGTCTTCTTCATCGTAATTTATGAAAATACTGTCGTGGTCTTCTTCCCATCTTCGGTATTGTTCTTGGTATAAATTGGTCACCCATTCGTTTTCTGCAATATAATCGTCGGTATATGCTTTCATTTCAATCAGCTCATTTCTGAGGCCAACAAGGTTGTCTATATTCTTCCCACGATCTTCAAAATCTTCTCCTTGTTGTTCTACGGAGAAAGAAACCAATACCCCAAAAAATACAATTAAAAATTCAACAAATCCTTTCTTTAATCGATCGTAAAAATCACGAACAGAAAACCGATCTCCTAATGTAATTAGGCGTAAAAACCAATTGAGGTCCTGTCTTTCTTTGGATTTGTTTTTTTTAGCCATAAATATAGTCCCCTGGACGGGTCAGTCTTCCAAATATACAAAAGACTTATTCAGGTCAAAAAGTTCTGTAAGAACTTCTGTCAAGAATGTTTTAAAAGCATCCTGAATTTCCGCCGTAATTATCGTATTTGTTTCTCCTCTTTTGTTTCCTTTTTTCCCACAGAGGTAAACATAATTAGACGGAGAATGCAAGGGAATGATACCGCCTAACGGCATGGACGAGCCCATTGTAGTCTCATTTAATGCAAGTGCATACATCAAAAGCTGAAATAGTGGCAATCGCTTGTAGTCGCCTTTCAAATCTTCAAAATCATCGTATCGCAGCTTATTTTTATCAATGGATCCCGTTTTATAGTCCAAAACACGAACTTGTCCATTGTACTTATCCACTCGGTCTATTGTACCAATAATGGCTATAGACTTGGAGTAATTTGGGATGTCCATCGAAAAAGAAAACGGCTTTTCTAAGGCGATAATTTCGATCGTATTGCCGTCTTCTACCCGTCTTTTTTCCCCTTTTAAAAAAAGGGCAATAGAACGAGCGTAGGAAGAGATTAACAACGCATTAGGGCCAGTAAGCTTGTGATTAACAGAAGAGATGGCTGCAAACTTTTCAGTCAAAACATCTGTTACTTTTTTTTGCATTGAATCGTAATAGCTCACTTCCATTACAGCACCCACATAGGGGGTGTAGAGATCTTCTAAAGTTTCATGCACCAGTGTACCCCTATCTTTTGGACTCAATTGATTTTCAAAAAAATCTTGGGGTGCAATTTTCAATATACGTTCCAAATAAAAATCCATCGGATTTTTTAAAAAGGTTCCTAAAGAAGAGGGAGAAAATCCTTTTTCAGCCATATGTGCTAAAACATCCAACATGGAGGATGTTTTTTGTATCGCTTCAATGTTGAGACTTTCCGTAGGGACACGCTGAGAAATCTTATGTTCAATCAATTCGTGCTGGGGCAATCGATTTAATGTCAACTGATAAAGAAATCGACTTTTTTCTCCACCTTGCAAACCATCACTGGCAGTGCTATAAAAGAGATGAATATTTTTTGCACGTTGCAATACACGATAAAAATGGTAAGTATATATGGCATCTTTCTCTAAAAATGTAGGAAGATTATGTGCTTTTTTAATCGCAAAGGGTATAAAGCTATTTTCCTTTTTTCCCATTGGTAAAACCCCCTCATTGACTTGGGTTACAATAACGTTTTCAAAATCCAAAACACGGGTTTCTAACATTCCCATAATTTGTGCTCCTTGAATGGGGTCTCCTTTAAAATCCAGTGAAGCCGTTTTAACCAATTCTTTATAGAGATGATACAGAACAGCTAACTCTTGAATGTCTTCCGTTTTATTCACCCAGCTAGAGAGTTCATTCCACAATTGAACAAGAGCATTTAAAGCCGCTGAAGGAAATCCATTTTCTTTGACCATGGGTTCACAAGCACTTAAAAAAACGGCAACTCGTTCTAAGAAAGTATCCAGTACATCAAAAGGCTCAAAAAGAGGCTTAATGACATCTGGTAAAACAAGATGCGTGCATTTAACTCGAAATTGCAATCGCGTATCTAAAACGCCATAAATAGCATTGAATTCATCCTTCGTTAGATGAGCTCGAACAAGTTTATGTGAAACTACTTTCTGGACAGATTTGATAACTAAGGTGTCATTTTCACCTTGCAAATGCATTTGAAAAAGTGAATTGATAAAGGTGGCTACTTGAGAATTGGCTAGTCCATACCCCATCGTTACGTTCCAATGCGAAATCGAAGAAGGAAGAGCAGAGAGAAGAGGCGTTAGCATGGATTCGTCTCCCAAAACAATAGCGGTTTTTGAAAGCGCTATTGGATCGTGAATGTCTTCCAATATACCCGCAGCATATTTAACCTGAGAGGTTTGTTGCGGAACCCCGTATACATTAATTTTTTTGGGTGCATTAAAATAGGTTTGGTCAAACCGAGTGGGGTTTTTTCTATAATACGGCCATTTGTTTTGAAAAGAACGGATAAAATGATCTACTGCATAGGCCTCATTCTTATAGAAAAAGGAATCTAAATCCCAAAATATTTCACCTTTTTGAGAAGATAAAAACTCTTGAAACATCCACTCTTCCGCTTTGTTTAATGCATTAAAACCAATAAAAAAATGAGGGGCTTCAACTGCATCTATATACAAATGGATGTTTTCTACAGCAGTACGATAGCATTGTCCAACCGTTCCTATTTGCGCGCTTTCGAGTAGTTCTTGAAAAACAGTATATAAGGCATGAAGATGTGGCCAGAAAGAACCCTCTTTTTTACTGGTATTGAATGATTCTAAAGCATAAAAGTCTTCCAACTCAGAAAAAATCAATTCCGGAGCAACCAAATGAGCATCTATATCGCTGAAATCTTTTAACAGTAAAGGTGCCCAACGTAAAAAGGAAGTAAAACTTTCTTTTTCTTTTTCCGGAATAACCTTTTTATATGCCTTATAAAAAAAGAATAATTGTTCTAAAGAACTAGCAATTTTCAATCCCGATAACTCTTCAACGAAAGTTTCAATGCTATAAACCGTAGGGAGCAGTGAAGTAACTTGACAGTTTTCTACATAGATTTTTTTCAGAAATAGACCTGCGCGTTTACTGGGTAAAACCAGAATACTGCCCTCCAGACTGTCCCTGTCATGCAGTAAAGTCACTAACGTTTCTTCTAAAAAAGATTTCACGGTGCTGAGATTTTACCTGCAATTTAATAAAAGAAGAGATGGATATAGAAAAAAAAAGGGAGTCCAATGGACTCCCTGTTACTGTTTTAAAGGATGATTTACTCCCCTACTGAAAATTGTACACGTCTGTTGGTTTTTCTACCCGCAGCTGTATTGTTGTCTCCGATTGGACGATCTTCACCATAGGCAGCAGTAGAGACACGAGAGGCATCTGCACCCGCCGAGACAAGCGCTTCTTGGACTGCATCGGCTCTGCTTTGTGATAATTTTTGATTGTACCCTTTACTTCCATCACTAGAAGCGTGTCCTTCTACAACAAAAGAAACTGTTGGGTAACTGTCTAAAATTCCTTTGATTTTCTGAATAACCGCCTGAGAACCTTCTCCAACAATCACAGCACTTTCAGCTTTAAAACGAATCATTGA
>CBFIJA010000083.1:0-4918 GCA_965662875.1 Candidatus Arcticimaribacter sp. | reverse complement strand
GCTCTTATACCGTTTTGATTTTTACCCTATTGTATCTGTACAAAAAAAGGAGTCACTTTCTTTTTTTGACTATCGTTGTTTTGTTTTTAGGAACGGGTTATTCAATAGAAAAGAACAATAAGGTGATCAATGGTGAAACTCTATGGGTTTTGGACCAATACAAAGAAAGCAGTCTTGCATATCGAAAAGGGAAGCAGCTTCACTTTTACAGTACGGCAAAAGAAAACCGTATTGCGTATGTATTGTCAGGAATCAAAACACTGTTTCCCATCCAAAAAGTACATTACTCTCCATTAAAGGAAGCCTACCTATACAAAGCGATATCATTGTTGATCATCAATGCCCCGGATGCACATCAACGGCCTTGGCCCCAAAAAAAAGACGTCGTTATTCTATTGAGTCATCACCCCAAAATACATTTAGAAATGCTCTTGAAACAACCAAACATTGTAACGGTAATTGCAGACAGCAGTTCTCCGCCCTACATAAAACAAAAGTGGGCAAAAACTTGCAAAGCGTACGGAATTCCTTTTCACGATACGTCTGAGAAAGGGGCATTCGAAATTATCCCCGAAAACGAGGGATGAAATTTCGCATATAGCTTTCAAAGTCTTCGGCATCATTGAACACAGCAAAGTCACCTTGTTTAATCATTTTTAAATACGGTTCCAGTTGGCGGGGGGTGTAATACCCTGTTATAGGCAACATCGGATCGCCATCTTCTGTAAAAAACACCATAGTAGGATAGGCTTTTACACCCAAAAATTGTGTAAACTGATGGGTAGCATTTCTGCCTTTTCTTTTGGGATTGTAATTGGGATTACTAAAAATCCGATCATAATAAGCGATTTCCTCCGTGCCCTCTGCATTGAACTTTACAGCATAAAAATGTGTGTTGATGTATTGGATCACATCGCGGTTGGAAAATGTTTTTTTATCCAATAATTTACAGGGACCACACCAATTTGTGTACATGTCCATAAATATTTTCTTGGGTTCCGACTTTTGAGCCTCCAAGGCTTCGTGAAAAGTCATCCATCTAATTTCTTGTGCGCTAACAACACTCCCTGTTCCTAAAAGGATAAACAGTAAATGGATTTTTATTTTAAAAAGCTTAGTGTACATCGCCCATAAGTTTATTCAAAAAGGGTGCCATTAACAACACCAAAACACCAGCCCCCAAAGCATAGTTGGATATTAAGGCAAACCCATCAATATAAATGGGGAGAGAAACTAAACCACTCACCTGTGTGTCTGAACTCTCTACCGCTAATTGCTTGCCAATAAATCCAACCAATTGGAAAGCATAAGAAGAAGATAAAAACCAAATTCCCATCATAAAAGCGACAATGCGTTTTGGGGATAGGTCTGTAATTTTCGACAAACCGACAGGAGACATAAACAACTCTCCGATAGAAATAAGAAAATACATTACCAGTAAATACGTAAAGGGAACGAGGCCATTGGCATCTGCAGCCTCCCCGCTAATTTTTAAAGCGTAAAAACTCAAGCCTGCCAGTAACAATCCGATTCCAAATTTATAGGGCGTCCGAGGGTTCAAATTTCGTTTTCCCAAATAAGTAAAAAGCAGTGATATTGGAATGGACAGTATAATAATGAACATCGAATTTAAGGAATTGGTCTGCGAAGCATTCATCAAGCTCAAATCCACATTTCGGTCCGCAAAAAGTGTAATTACACTTCCAGAAAGTTCATGAAAGCCCCAAAAAAGAGTCATAAAGACAGTAATAAAAATGGCCACAATTAGTTTTTTTCGTTCTTCAGCAGTAGCGTTAAATAAAATGTATGCCAAATAAACGATCACGACAATTCCGATGCCTTGAAAAAGAAGATTGACAAGATTTTTATCGCCAAAGAAAGAAGTTCCGCCTGCGATTGCTTCATACGAAGAGAGCATAAAAGCAATTAAAGGAGCCGATAAAAATGCCAGCAAGGTGACCCAATTTTCACTGGTCAAGGGTCCAACTTTATGCTTTAATTTTTCTTCGGATGGTGGAAGCCCTTCGTTTTGAAACACCCCTGCACGTATGCCCTGCCAAAAAAACGCTAAGCCGGTTAACATTCCAATACCGGCCAAGCCAAAGCCATAGTGCCAGCCATAGACTGCACCCAACCATCCGCAAAGCAATGGTGCGACCCAACCTCCGATATTGATGCCCATATAAAAAATCACAAAACCAGAGTCTTTTCTAGGGTCATTTTCTTTGTATAATGCTGCAACAAAAGTGGAAATATTGGGCTTAAAAAAACCATTCCCGACAACGATGAGACCCAATGCCAAATAAAAAGCAAGATCGTTTTCGATGGCCAATACAAAATGCCCTAAAGCCATCAATACCCCACCGAGAAAGATGGATTTACGAAAGCCAAAAAGACTGTCGGATATTTTTCCGCCGATCACAGTGGATGCATACACCAATGACCCATAGGACGCATACACTGCTGCTGCAGCGATATCTCGAGTAGCCAATGCTTCGAAAATGACGTTTACCATGTAGAGCGTCAACAAGGCACGCATGCCATAGAAGCTAAAACGCTCCCACAGTTCAGCAAAAAATAAATAAAATAATCCCTTGGGATGCCCCCACACGGTATTGTTCTCTGTTGTCATATCATTCAATTTGGCCAAAGTGGCTTAGAGGTTATTCAGAATAAAAGTAGTCATTTTGTTGTAAAGATGTAGGGAAGTGTTTCCACCATAAATGCCATGATTCTTGTCGGGATATATGGCCCAATCAAAATCTTTATTGCTTTGCACCAAAGCTTCTATCATCCGCATACTGTTTTGGACATGGACATTGTCGTCTCCGGAGCCGTGCACCAACAGGTATTTTCCTTTTAAAAGTTGAGGAAAATTCAACGGGGAATTATCATCGTAGCCCGAGGGGTTTTCCTGTGGGGTACGCATAAAACGCTCTGTATAAATTGTGTCATAAAAACGCCAGTTGGTTACTGGTGCTACGGCAATGGCCAAAGCAAAAATATCGTTTCCTTTTAAAATGCAATTCGTCGCCATATGTCCACCATAACTCCATCCCCAAATTCCAATTCTATCCGCATCGATGTAATCCCATTGAGCAAACTGTTTGGCTGCAGCAATTTGATCTTCGGTTTCGAATTTGGTCAGTTGCAGGTAAGTCATCTTTTTAAAATCTGCGCCTTTAAAACCTGTGCCTCGACCATCTACACAGGCAACTATATATCCTTTTTGAACCAACATTTGATGCCATAAATCACGCTGTCCATACCATTTATTGGAAACACTTTGGGATCCAGGACCCGAATATTGAAACATCAATAACGGATATTTTTTATTGGGATCGAAGTCTTTTGGCTTCAGGGTATAGTAATTCAATTCTTCCCCGTTTATTTTTAGGGTAGAAAATGTTTTGCTCACTATCCCATAGGTTTTTGCCTTTTCTTTTAGGGCTTCATTATTTTCAATTTCTCGAACTACTTTTCCGTTTTTTGTGGATCGAAGGGTGTAAATTCTGGGCGTATTTACATCTTCATAGGTGTGAATATAATAAGCGAAATCTGCACTAAATGATGCGCCATTGGTCCCTGTTTCTGGAGATAAATTACGCTTGTTCTTTCCGTTCAGACCTATACTGTAGACTGCTCTACCAATCGAACTCTTTTCGACAGAAGAATAATACACTTCTTTTCTTTTGGGGTTGTACCCTAAAAATCGAGTCACCTCCCAAGGGCCTTGCGTCAATTGACGTTTTAACTTCCCAGCGGCATCGTAGTGGTAAATGTGGTTATAGCCGTCACGGTCACTGGTCCACAAAAATGCACCTTTGTCTAGGAAGGTTAAATTGTCATGAATGTCTACATAAGTATCTGATTTTTCCTCCAAAAGAACGGACACCTTTTTTTCTGAAAGGCGGTACTGCCAGAGTGTTAAATGATTCTGTAATCGATTCAATGTCTGGATGGCCAATTGATTGGCATCTGGAGTAAACTTTATTCTAGGAATATAATACGCGGCTTCTGCGGGAAGGTCAATCGTATGCGTTTGCCCAGAAGCTAAGTCATAATGATGTAAACTTACCTCAGCATTGGTCTCCCCCGCTTTTGGGTATTTAAAGGTATACGGGAAGGGATACAGACTGGATCCATATACATCCATAGAAAAAGCTGGAACAGCCGTTTCGTCAAACCGAATGAAAGCCAAAGCATTGCTGTCTGCATTCCAGTCGTATGCACGAACAAGACCAAATTCTTCTTCGTTTACCCAATCGGTTAAACCGTTTATTATGTTTTCATTTCCATCGCTAGTCAGCTGTTGGATGGTATTTGCGCTTAAATCTTTTATGTATAGATTTCGAGCATATACAAAAGCTACTTTTGTCCCATCAGGAGAAAAACGAGGCTCTTGTACTTTTTCCCCAAAAAGCAAACTTGTTTTTTGGGTTTCCAAATCATATACATAGTAATTGGCCAATTTGGAATGGCGATAAATACGATCTACTTCCGTTTCTAATAATATTTTTTTTTCGTCTCCTGAATAAGAATAACCTGTAAAAAAAGGAACATCTAATCCTTTTTTAGAATCCACTAAAACCTGCAGCTCTTTTGCGGTTGCATAGTCGTACAAAACTACTTTTGAAGCCCGATTGGCATAATCAACTTTAATAACAGAATAGGCACTTTGTCCTTTTAGAGGATGTATTTTCTCTAAAGTCTGAGGAGCAAATTCCCAATTCCAAATCACTTCATTCGAAAGTTGTTTTTCTTGGGCAGAAACCGTTACAGCACAAAAGAGGACCAGGGCAATGATGAGGCGAGGAAAACGAAACATATTTATTGAATTAAAATTCATTGAAATTAAATATTTTCTACCAAAACGAAAAATAATGCGATAAAGGAAGTGGGCTAAAATTGTATCTTT
>CBFIJA010000082.1:0-5220 GCA_965662875.1 Candidatus Arcticimaribacter sp. | reverse complement strand
ACAGTATGGGACGCAAGAGATTGTGCGCCTAGATGCTGCTGAAAAAGAAGGACAAAAAGGGAAAGTTTTAATGCTAATTTTAATTTCATAGGAATGATGTTTACATCTTTTTAATCAGGCTTAAGGCGAATCGCTACCGAAGCTTTTTTAAAGATATAAAAATTGATCAACCCATTTACACCATCTCCGTTTTCAAGATGCCTTATAATCATTCATTATTCCTAGAATACGGTACCCCATCCATTGATACCGGGGGCTGTATGCACCCAATGGGGAATTCAATTCAACACAATTTAATTTCTTATTTAATTCCTTCTAAAGGTTTAGCCCTTACCCTCTTTTAAAAGACCTCCAATCAAAAGTTCAATAAAAAATCATTGAATCATTAAATGCCGTTTTGTTTAGTTTATTAAACTCGATATTCCCTTCAATATCACTACATTAGGGATATTAATAACCATAAACCAATTACAATGAAAAAAAGACTTCTTACAAGTTTTTTACTGTCGGCATTTCTTGTCTTTTCAGTACAGGCGCAAACCAATCCCAATTGGGAATACTGGATCAGCGGAAAAGTTGACGTAAAAAAAGGAATGACCGATGCTTTTGAAAAAGCAGCATCCCAAAAAACAAGAAAATTCAACAAGACTGCTGAAACTGCAATTTCCACCTACAAAATCATGGATGGACCCGACCAGGGAAAGTACGAACGCATTCAAGGCTATAAAGACATCAGCTGGTTCAATGAAAACATGGAATCGAAAGCCGGAACTCAGTATTGGATGAAAAATGTATCCCCCCATGTTCAAAACTATGAGGGAAGAAAAATTTGGTGGAGGATTAAAAACCTGTGCTACAATTGGGATCCTACCTCAGCACCAAAAAAACATCTTCACAAATCGATTCGATTTATTAAACCCGGTAAACTCGGAGATTTCTGGAGGTTTGTCAATAGACTTGTACAAGTATTTGAAAAACATAACTATACAGGAGTACAAGGGGTGTTTAAAGTTTCTTCAGGAGGCAATGAAAATGAAATCATTTTTATAGATGCTTTTGATGATTTTACAGACCAAGGCAAGTTCCCAGACACAGATAAATCAATGAGAGATCTATACAACGCTATGTACAATGGATCCTATGATAAGGATTTAGAAATTTACAATGCGTCCTTAGAAATGTATGGAAGACAAAAGGAAAGAATGACACTTGTACCCGAACTCAGTACACAGCTTTAATTATTATTTTGTTTTATTTAAACCCTCCGAACGGAGGGTTTTTCTATTTAACTCATTTTCTGTATCTTAGGGACTGTAACCATAAACCAATTAAAATGAAAAAAACAATTTTACTTGTTGCGACAAGTGTTCTTGTCCTTTCCTGTAATCAAAAAACAGCTGAACAAATTCAAATGGAAGAGGCAATGGCTGTATTCAATGAAAATGCTGAAGTAGTCCATGCTCTCTTTGATTCCTTGGAAAAGGAAGATCTAGAAACTGCTGCCACTTTTTTTACAGAGGAAGCGAAATTTAATCCTCCTGCCTACGAGGGCGAGGACTTTAACAAGACAGAGATCTTACAGAATTACAGTGGCTTTTTTGAGTTACTGAACAACATTACCGCTACAGAAAGAGACTTTTATCCTTCGGTAGATACTGAATTCATTCCCGATGGAGGTGTACGTGCGTATGTCAGCTGGACAGCAGACTTTAACGGGGAACCCTTGGAGGGAATAAAAGCCTATGAAGTCTTTCAGTTCAACGATGAAAATAAAATCATTGAAGTAGACGAATACATGGATGTTTCAGGTTTTGTCAATAAAATAACCGCCTTGACAAGTCAATGATTCATTTTCGCTTACCCACTCCATTTTTTGGAGTAGACGGTCGCGTATTTCAATCAAAAAAAACACAATTAACCATAAATCAATTTAAAATGAAAAACGTAGTATTATTACTAACCCTTGCACTATTTACTGCCTGCAACCAAGTACCTAGCGGTGATTTAAGTGGCATTCTGGACGAAAACAGCACAGAAGCTCAAATGACCAAAGAAATAATGGTGAAATATTCCGAAGGGAAGTTCAATGAAATTGCAGACATGATTTCTGACGATTCTGATGCCTTTTATTTCAACAATCAAAAAGTAACAAAAGAAGGGTGGCTAAATGCAGCTCAAGGTCATCATGATTTATTTGACAACATCAAAAACGACACCGAGGGCATCAACCTAACCGCCGCAAAATACAACAACGGAAGTGTATGGTCCATGGCTTGGTTCCAATGGACAGGCAAAGGAAAGTACACTGGCGCTGATGTAAAAATTATAGTCCACCATGGATTTCAATTTGAAGGAGGCAAAATCGTTGCCGCTTATCACTTTTTTGATCCAAGCTTATTGGAAAGAGAAGTAAAGGCTGCAGAGGCTGCTACAAAAACATCCAATAGAGTTATGGGGTTAGCAGAATTAACGGTAAACGACGGGTTTTCTGCTAAAGATGTAGAAGAGTTCATGATTCGATTCACCCAATTTGTTCGCGATACAGAACCGAATACTTATGATTTCGGATACTTTATTTCCGCCGATGGAAAAAAAGTCAATCTTGTAGAAAAATACCATACTTCCTCTGATTTCGTACATCACTTGAATAATTTTGAACAAAGTGAATACGCCAAAGAGTTTTTGACAATTTTTACACTAGACAAAGTTATTGTTGCTGGAAATGCATCTGAAGAACTCAAAGCAAAAACAAAAGGCTACGGCGCAGAATTGAGACCTCAAATTGGGGGATGGATCAACTGATCTTATTTTAAGGAAAATACACCCCTTCTTTCTGGAGGGGTATTTTCCAATCATTTTTTTAATCTGAATACACTAACCATAAATAAATTTAAAATGAACATAGCAAAAAACATCAAAAAAGTTAGAGCCCACGATGCCATCTGTGGACTTTCGTACCTCGCCAGTGTAGGATTAACCATCGAAACCGGAAATTTAGATTTTCTCTACATCGCCATCGGTGTTGGAATTTTACAAGTAATCAGTCCCGTAACTAAGTTTTGCCCGGTGTACTTTACCCTTAACCTGCTGATGAAGGATACAGATCCAATCCAAAATGGGAAATAGCCTTTAGTATTAATCCTTTAAAAAACCCTCTAAGTCAGAGGGTTTTTTTATGCCTTTAATGCGTTAATGCTTGTTCTATTCGTATTCTTTTAGCTGTTAAGTTTATTGTATCTTGATTTTTAAATCAACTAAAATCTTCTAAAAATGCTTTTTGACACTAGATCTTACCCCAGCACTGCCCTACTCCTGATTCGAGTTTTCACGGGTTTTTTAATGTTATACCTCCACGGTTGGAGTAAATTAATGGCAGGAACCGACCGTTGGGAACGCCTAGGATCTGGATTAAGCAATGGCATTGGGCTAGACTTTTTAAGCATTCCTTTGGGGTTTATGGCAAGCTTTTCTGAATCCATCGGCGCGATTCTAATCCTCCTAGGGTTCTATACCCGCCCAGCTGCTTTTTTATTGGCTTTCACCATGCTCGTCGCCAGCTTTAAACACATTCCAGACGGATTTAAAGGAATGGAAAAACCCTTGTTATTTCTTTGTCTCTGCATTTGTCTTTTGCTTATGGGAGCTGGAAAATACAGCTTGGATGCGTATTTTAAAAAAAATAAGTAGGACGAAACTGCTTCAAATTTTTCCAAATGATATTTCAAAAAAAAGCACCTCAAACAAAGAGGTGCTTTTGTGTAAAGAAGCTAAAGGACTATTTTACCAACTTCCGCGAAGCAGTAGCATCCCGGAACTCACCATCGTGGCTCCGCCAGAAGTTTCGTAAAAAGTCTTGAAATTCTTTTGGTAAGCAGCGTCGTCTGCTCGATCATCATCCGACATAAAAACATCAGCAATGCTATTGCTTCCTATCCAGATCCAATGGGTTGCATCTTCTTTGCCCATCCCAAGTTTGTATTTCCCCATATAATAAGTTCTGTTTTCGTAGGCATTTTTAGACCATACTTTTTCGATGGCTTTTTCCATGGCTGCAGCATTGTTTGCAGAAAGATTATAGTAACGTTGAAACATTCTTGTATCTGAATCTGCATTGACCGCTAACATGGTATTCCCCTGTTGTGCGGCATGCAAATCATCGGTTAGACGACTTACTTTTGAAATGACCAGATCCCAATCCTTATCATAGGTGGAGTACATTTTTCCCAACGCCTCAGCCGATCCCGTCCAGACAAACATATGCGAGTAATTGTTTTCGCTGCTGCGGAAGTGATTTTCCCATAAATAGGCACTGATACCATCGGGTGTAGGATTTGCTGCAAAATGCGCATCAAATAAATCGACTACTGCTTTTTGATTTTCGGCAGGAATATCCATCTGATAAGCCGTCCAATACCCCATTTGAGCGGAAAGACTTACACTGATAAACAAAGCAATGAGTAAACTGAATTTTTTCATAATAAATTGGTTTAAAGGTTTCTTAAATTTATAGAAAAATCATTTACGCCTTTAGTTCTTTCGCATTATTTTTTATTTAATACTCGGAATGCTTTACTTTTAATTTCATGAAAAAACTGTTTGTGCTGGGGCTGATTTTATGGAGCTGCCAACCTCTTGAGAAAAAAAATAATCCCCCGCTAAGTGAAGAAGCGCCGGAGACCAATAGTGTTGAATGGGACACTACTTTAAAGGGCTATCTGGCTTTAGGGGACAGTTATACCATAGGCGAAGCTGTTGCAGAAAATATGCGTTGGCCCAATCAACTGGTGGACAAATGGAACCGAAACAATCCGCAATACAATCCTGCAGAAATAATAGCACGTACAGGGTGGACGACAGATGAGCTGCTGAATGCACTAAACGATACTCCCCCACAAAGACTCCCCTATGACAAAGTATCCCTCCTTATCGGGGTGAATAATCAATACAGAGGCAGAAGTATTTCCGCTTTTGAAGAGGAGTTGGTCGTATTGATTCAAAAAGCGATAGCCTATGCTGGAGATCAAGCGGCAAATGTTTTTCTGGTTTCTATTCCAGACTGGGGCGTTATGCCCTTTGCAGAGGGAAGAGATCGCCAAGAAATAGCGCTTCAAATAGATTTGTTCAATGAAGTGGTCCAACGTCAGGCAGACAACTTTGGTCTTGAATTCATAGACATCACACCCCTCTCTAGAGAAGCCCCAGAAAACAACAGACTGATCG
>CBFIJA010000081.1:0-5419 GCA_965662875.1 Candidatus Arcticimaribacter sp. | reverse complement strand
ACTGTCTGCAATGTAAGTTGTTGTTCCTGTATTAACATAGGCTCCTGTTTGGGTATCCCCCCAGTGAAAATAACCGTAGGTTTGGGTTTTGTCCCAGCCGTTTTGCTCCATAATATCAATCTCCCCGCAGGCGGGCCATCCAACACTTCCGTATTGATTTCCAAAGTAGTTTCCTGCCTCATTGATGTTTGATCCCAATGTCCAAATGGCAGGCCAAGTTCCTCTTCCAGGAGGGAGTTTTGCTCGAACATCAACACGGCCGTATTGAAAATCATACTTAGAATTCAAGCGTGCAGAGGTGTAATTTTTAGTTACGTTTTGGGTGGTGTAATTTTCTTTTCGGGCCACTATTTTCAGAGATCCTTCGCTTACGTAAGTCGTCTGTTGATTGTTTACGTAGTGCTGAAGCTCTCCATTGAACCAGCTTCCGCCGTTGGGTGCATAGGTTTGGTGGTGCCATTTACTGGTATCGGGTCTGCCGTCGTAATCAAATTCATCGCTCCAAACCAACGACATATTACTCGTGTCTACTGCTGATCCAGAGGATTCTCCTCCGCCTTGATTACCTTCTCCGCCAGCGGCTCCGCCTGTGTCTGTATTTACCTCTGCTCCATTGTCCCCATAAAAATAGAGGTTGTCCAAATAAAATTCCGCTTCACCACTGGGCTGTGTCGTGATAATGTATTGCGAAAGGTGAGCCCGTGAGGTTAAATTTGTAAAATCCGAAAAAGGAAGGTCTACACTGACCCACTCTCCTAAAGTAAGCGAAGAAAGTGTTATTTCATGTTCCACATCATCGGCTTGCCCAACCCCGTCGTATCGTCCGTTTGCACCAAAGTCAACCAGTTTGAATTGAAATGAACTTGTCTTTCGAGTCCAATAATCAAAGTGAATATGGGTTTTGGCAATGGCATTGACTTGATTAACTACGGTTTCAATCGCAGCAAAATCGCATTGAAAATATTTTAAGGTTGGATTTTCATCGATATTGAGCGTTTCCACTGAAGCAGATGACCAAGAGGTTAAAAAACTATCCACTTCTTGATTTGTATAGGCATCACTGAAAACAGAAATTACCTCTTCAGCAGGATGCGTTGGGGTGGGAGCGCCTTGAGAAGGAGCCTCTGGAATTGAAACAACACTTGGCGCTGTCGGTGTCTCCGTAATTGCTGTTTCTGCTTCTTCTGTATCTTCCCCTAGGTTACATGAAAGAGTAAAAAATAAACCTACTGCAATCAACCACTTTTCTGATCCTATTCTTATTGACTTCGTTTTCATTTAATTATTTAAAAATGGAAAAATAGCTATTTTATTAGGTTCTACAAGTCTCTTTTCGATCATGTTCAAATTAATTTTAACACAGTGGAATCAAACAGCTAGTTTATTTTCCAATAAAGAACGTATTTTTCGTTTTCAAAAGAACGGTTAATACTATCGAAGAAAATTAACTTTTCCTCTAAAAAAGATTTATAGTTGAGCACCCGAGGGTTTGTAAGGTCCTTTAACAAACGAACCCTTTCTTTGACAAGATACTTCAGCTTGTAATTCTGCTGAATGCCCCTTCTGTTTTTAACCCAAAAATCCGCTTTAAAAATACTGGAAATATCATAATTCGTTCCCAAATCCTGATAAATCAAATCTTTGTATTTATTTCCTAACTTTTGTTCTTCTTTTACTAACCCAACAATATTGGTTAAGTTAGAGCCATCGATGAGTTGATTGATCTCATCCGAAACCTTTTTATAAAGCATTTTAAACTCTTGATCTCCTGATTTAAATAACTCCAAATTCAATAGGGGAGGACTGTATTCTTGTATCAAAAAAAAGTAGGCCAATGGGGAATAATACTCGGTCTCTTCGTATTGAGTAATAAAAATAGAATCCTGATCAACTTCCCAATTTTCCACAATCTTATTGTTGGTAGAAACGATTTCATTGGAAAGCTCAAGGAATTCCTCGGAATATTGAATGCTTTTTTCAATTTTAGAAGGAATTGCAGAAACGATTTCTTTGTAGCGTTCTTTTTTCTCGTATTCATCCCCAACACTTTCAACATAAAATGAAAAGGTTACCGCAGCAAACAAACCTATAAACTCAAGAAGGTATCTTTTTAGGTTGTCTGAAAATGTTTTTTTGTTGAACTTCTTCCCCAAAGTGAAAAGCTTAACAAACCCATTTTTCGGATTCATGTCTTTCGCCATTGTTTCAATTTACGATTGATTTTAAAGCTAATCATTTCTTCTCAAATTTTCTAATGATCCAGATGGAGTAAATGCTTTTAGACAAGAGGAATGAATCAATTTTAGCGGTCCTAGTGCAGGAATATCTTATTTGATGGGTTGCGGTTTCATTTGACCGACTGCATGCATCACAAAAGGAAAAGTCATGGTAAGCTACAGGGAAAAAGGGAAATTTATTTGTCGTAAGCGCCTTCGGGTGCGGGTGCCCACATTTCTAGGACCAGCATGACGGCAATTAATCCCCAAAAAATCATTGTAGGTATATCTGGGCTGGTCGCTCCGGGAGCAGAAGGATTTCCCATGAATTCAATCCAGTTTTCGCTTGCCACAGAAATTTCGGTCCCTTTGGCTTTTAACTCACTCTGTCGAAATGCCATGTCCACTTGTGTTCCCCTAAGGAATGTTCCAACAGACCATCCAAAATTTATGGACATGAGCCCAAAAATGGTGGTTAGTGCTTTTCCGTAAACGGGCATATTTACTTCTCTTGCGCGTCGGATTAAATAAAATTTCAAACAAATTAAAATTGTAACAACCAGAAGATAGGCCGCATTCTGTTGAAATGAGTTCTGTGCATTTTGCAAAATTTCAAATTCTGACATAATTAAATGGTCTATGGCTATAAACCACAGATAGTGAGTATACTAGCATGATAAAGACGTCTCCCCAAATAGTGTCTAAGCCTATTTTTTGGACTATTCCCAATAATCAAAAACCAAAACTTTCTCGGTCTCAGGAACAAATAGATCTACAAAAGCTTTGTGGATCGGGTGGGGTAAGTAAACTTTATCTCGGTCTGCTTCGGTATTGAACCACATCGTTAAACTATGCGTGTAGCCCTGACCCAAGTTCTCTGGAGATACATTTTTACTAAATTTCAAATGGTTTACACCCGGAATTTTTTTTAGGGTCATGGCCCCTTTTTCAATTTCGACCATTTTCTCTTGAGCCGTTGAACCCTTGAATTGTATTAAGACAATATGCTGCAATTTGTTTTCGGTTACTGGGGTTTCCGCTTTGATGGCTATGCTTGACGCCGTTAAAACAAAAAGGCATAAAATTCCGGATAAAATAAGGATACGTCTCATGGTGTTTTTTACTAAAGGTACTTAATTTATAGGGTTGTCTTTAATAAATGCACTATCCTATATGGGGGAAGTCTTAATTCTAGAACCTTTTATTCATCTGGTTTAACCCAAGTATATATTAAAATTAAAGGTTTTTTTATACCTTAGGATAAACCATAAACCTTTCAAAATGAAAAAACTTTCTTTATTATTATTTTTTCTTTCGGTCGTCTCATACGGCCAGAAAAAGCCTGTAGGTGAAGTGTTTTCTGAACACCCCTTAATTTCTATTTCAGACGAATTTTGGGAAGCCTATCAAAACAACGATGAAAATTACATCAAAACTATTGTTGCGGATAATTTCGTCTACACAAGAAACGATGAGAATTGTTAGAACACAATCTTTAAACAGGTTCCTAGGTGAATCTACTTGGGCCAATGAGCGGTTTAAAAATCTAACCGTTAAAAATGCAAACGGTTGGGTCAGTGATGCCATTCGGTATGACAATGGGGAAACATGGATTCTTTCCTGGAAAAGATGGCAGGGTTTTGATACAAAAACAGGAATTCGAATCAACTCTTTTTTGCATACTCAAATGAGGATAAATAAAAATAAAAAGGTTGATTTCGTCAATGTCTACAGCAGCCAAGCTGATTTCATAAAAATGTTTGAGTCTGAAAATATAAGAGAAAATGGGGTTGTTTATGATTCTCATCCATCAATTGTTACTGTTCGAAAAGTAGTCGCCCATTATTTAAACAAAGAATTCGATTCTTTCAAATCCTATTTTGATGAAAATGCCCGCTTTTGGAATTCCACAATGAACAATTGGGAGGAAAAAACTGAATTAGACGAAAGGATTTCTGCGCTAAAACAAGATCACGAAACCTTTTCTGAAATATACATGAATGAACAAGGCAAACCCATTGCAATCAAATACGATGGATCCGAAAACTTTTATGTAGATGCTTGGTGGAATATGTACTTAAAAAAAGGGGAGGATTGGATGTCAGTTCCCTTTAAATCTTCACATACTGTTACTCCAGACGGAAAAATCTTAAGTGAGAATCTATATTTTAGTTCCAATCGATTGGAGAAAAAAATGAATTAAAGATTCTAAATACAGAAAGCCTCAACGAGTAAAAAACAACTTGTTGAGGCTTTTTTGTTGGTGGTCCCACCTGAAACCCACCCCTCCTTAAGAAAACAAGAAAGGGAAGAAAAGTTTTAGCTTTTTATGTGTCCCATTGTCCTAATCCCTAGGGATGAGAATGAGACAAGATATCTTTAGAAAAATTTACGCTATAATTTAGACTAATCAAAGCTAGAAGTCACATTTTAAACTTGTGTAACATTTGTGACAATTTAAGTGAATGTTTTACATCAAATTTAAAAAGTTAATTCGTAAACCTATTAAATTATGAAAAATCAATATGATATTTTAATAATTGGAGCAGGTACAGCCGGGATAATGGTCGCTGCCCAATTACAGAAAAAGACACAAAAGTCTATAGGGATAATTGATCCGGCAAAAACTCATTATTATCAACCCGCATGGACTTTAGTAGGAGCTGGCACCTATGATTTTGAAAAAACAGCCCGTCCTATGAAAGAAGTCATTCCTGTTGGAGTAGAATGGATTCAAAAGGCGGTAGCGAAAATAACGCCAGAAAAAAACAGTATCCAAACAACTGATAAAGAAACAATAGGCTATGAATACCTAGTAGTAGCACCTGGTTTAACCTACGACCTTTCACTAGTTGATGGTTTGGCAGATTGCTTAGACAAAGGGGTTGTTTGCAGCAATTACACCGACCCTGAACATACCTGGAACGTAATACAAGACTTTAAGGGCGGTACGGCACTTTTTACACAACCTACCACCCCGATAAAATGTGGTGGAGCTCCCCAAAAAATAATGTATTTAGCGGAAAGTCATTTTCGAAAATCAGCAATCCGAAATAACACAAAGGTTGTTTTTGCAACAGCCGGTGGTGTCATCTTTGGCGTCAAGCCGATAGCGGATACCCTAATGAATGTAGTAGACCGCAAAGATATCCACTTGCGCTTTGGTCATCAACTCAAACGCATCGATGGTAAAAAGAAAATCG
>CBFIJA010000080.1:0-5786 GCA_965662875.1 Candidatus Arcticimaribacter sp. | reverse complement strand
AGTTTTTGAAACTGGTCGGGGGTGGGCATTTCTTCTTTGGGTGTAGAAGCGCGTAAGATTTTTCCTTGAATGCGTTCCATTACGTAAAAAGGGGCGTCGAGCACCTCTGTATCCTCACAAAAGAGTAGGGGTTTAGGCGCTTTGGCATAGTGCCCATCCAGGGCTTTTAGGATTTTATATTCCCGTCCCATATCGTGTCCAGATTTCACATTCGCACCAAAAGGAGGGCGACGTAAAACATAGTCAAGACCTGCATACTGAATCAAGTAGGTGAGATTGGAAAAACCCGAAGGGAATTGTTGAACCAGCAGCGATTGCTCTTCTTTTCCTAAGGTTGTATTTAAATGGTGAAGCAGTTTTTCTTCATTCAACTGTTCCCCTTTCCGAACGGCTTTGGCTTGGTCCAGTCCTTTTCCCATAGCTTAGATTAAAGTTGACGTTTGTATTTTTTTAGAATGGCACGTGCCAAACGGCTTTTATGCACTTCGTCTGCCCCGTCATAAATCCGAGCAGCTCTTTCGTGGCGGTAATAGAAGGCCAAGATGGTATCATCGGTGACGCCCAAAGCGCCGTGTACCTGAATGGCGCAGTCCACTACTTTTTGGAGCACGTTGGCACAGTAAAATTTAATGATGGAAATTTCTGCTCGGGCATTGGAAGCGCCGATGCTGTCAATTTTTTCTGCGGCATCTTGAATCAATAGGCGGGCAGCATTGATCTCTGCGCGGCATTCTGCAATCCAATTTTGAATGGTTTGTTTATCGCCCAATGTTTCACCGGGAGCAATGCTACGGGTAAGTGCGCGTTCACACATCAGATCAAAGGCGCGTTCACAGATGCCCAACCAGCGCATACAATGGTGAATGCGTCCGGGGCCCAGTCGTGTTTGCGCAATGGAAAAACCGGCTCCGTCTTCGCCTAAAACATTGGTTAGGGGAACCCTACAGTCGTGGAATTTTACTTCCGCATGGCTTTCCCAGCCCCCTCCGGGATGCCCCATGATGGAAACATTGCGGACAAATTCAAAGCCGGGAGTATCCAGAGGAACAATGATTTGACTGGCCCGTTGATGCGGATTCTCGCCCTCGGGGTCCGTAACCAACATGGCAATGGCAAAGCTGGCGCCATCACAACTGGAGGTGAACCATTTATGACCGTTAATGACATATTCCTCTCCCTCTTTTAAAGCGACAGAGCTCATCTTTACAGGATTTGATCCCGCGTTGTTGGGTTCTGTCATTGCAAAGCAACTGCGGATTTCTCCGCGGAGTAGGGGGTACAGGTATTTTTCTTGTTGTGCCTTGGTGCCAAATTCAATCAGAATTTCCATGTTTCCAGCATCAGGGGCCTGACAATTGAAGCAGTAATGCCCGTAGGGACTGCCGCCTAAAATTTCAGAAATTTCTCCATGCTGTGCATTGGATAAGCCCAGCCCACCGTATTCTTTTGGAATTTGTGGCAGCCAGAGGCCTCTATTTTTTACTTTTTCGCGCAGTTCATTTAGTTTGGGGAGTTTCTCTTCCCATTCACAGTTAAGGATCCAAGGCTCTAGCGGGTAAAGCTCGTCTTTTACAAACTGTCGAATTTCTTTTTTTATCTGTTCAAATTCCATATCATCCTTCTTATTTTCCAATGAATTTTGGGGTTCTTTTCTCTTTAAATGCTGTAACTCCTTCCTTAAAGTCTTGGCTCTTAAGCCCTTTTAACTGTTCTTCTGCTTCAAAAGCGATAACGTCCTGCGGGGAATTTTCCATCGCAAAGTGCAGGTCAGCTTTTAAAATCCCAAGCGCTATTGCGGGCTTTTCGGCTAATTTTTTGCCCCATTCAACGGCTGCGGATACCAATTCTTTCTCAGGGACTACTTTGTTGGTTAATCCCAAGGCAAGGCAATCTTCGGCAGGAATTTTCTTTCCTTCGGCAGCAATTTCAAAGGCTTTGGCATAGCCCACTTGGCGGGCAAGAAAATATGCCGCACCGCCATCCGGTCCCAAGCCAATGTTGACAAACGCATAGAGAATGGAACTGCTGGGTGCCATAACCCGTAAATCACAAGCCAAGGCAATGGCGGCTCCAACGCCTGCGGCACTGCCATTGATGGCCCCGATGATGGGTTTTTTAAGCTTAAAAAATTGTCGCAACAGGGTTTGATAGGTAAGGGTGAGTCCCTCACTCAATTCTTCCGGACTTGCAGCGTCAAAATTCTGCATGTCTGCTCCAGCACAAAAGCCTTTACCGGCTCCGGTAAGGACGACAGCTTTTACCTGACGGTCGTCTTTGATTTCTTTTATGATGTCAATCAATCGATCCGTTACCTCCGGTAAAATAGCGTTATAGCGTTTCGGGCGGTTAAGGGTAATGATGCCTACAGGACCTTCTTTTTTGAATAATACAGTGTTCGATGGTGCGGCTTTTTCTGCGGCTTTAGCCATTTCTGCTTGTTGTGCTCTGCTTGGGCCAGCATAAGCGATGGCTAAGAATTCTGCCACACAAGCGGGTTTTTCTTCCCCTTTGATTTCAAAGACAATTTTCACTTTGTACTTCGCTCCTCCCTGGATTTCGTTGCACTCCAATAAAGACACCCGTCCCCTAAAAAATGCACCGGAATGGGTTGCGTTTGGAAAGCGCACTTTGTCTAAACCGTAATTGACTCCCATGGCCACCTGATCGATTTGAAACGCTTCTTCCGTAATTTTGGATGCCATAGAAAGCACCAAGAATCCATGTGCTACCGTTTTTTTATAGGGGGAAAAGGCCGCAGAACGTTCAGGGTCAATGTGAATCCACTGGTGGTCATCTGTTGCGTCTGCAAAGGTATTGATGCGGCTTTGCTCCATGGGCATCCAATCGGTTAAGCCCAGTTCTTTACCGACATAGGCGTTCATTTCTGAAAGCTCCTTTAGCTGAGTGCTGTAGGGGTGTTGTGTAATTTCTTCCATGTTCAAAAATTAGGTAATCATATGCCCCCCATCCGCATTGAGTACCGCTCCTGTGGTGTAGGACGATGCTTTTGAAGCCAAATAAACCGCCAGTCCAGCAATTTCTATGGGTTCAGCAGCACGCTGCAGCGGAAGGTGATGCTCCACTTGTTTCATAATGCTGTCATTGCTCCAAAGGGCTTGACTGAATTTTGTCTTGATCAATCCAGGGCATATCGTATTGGAACGAATGCCGTATTTACCCCATTCGCTGGCTTGGGCTTGCGTCAACATGATTAAAGCCGCTTTGCTGACGCTGTAAATGCCTAATCCCATGCTGGGTTTTTGTCCTTCAACGGAAGCAATATTGATGATGCTTCCTTCTTTTTGATCTTTCATGTAGGGGAAGCACAGCTTTGCGAGGGTAAAACACGCTTTTACGTTTACGTCCATGATTTTATCGAAAACGGGACTTTCTACTTGTTCGATTGGTGAAAACACAGGGTTGGTGGCAGCATTATTCACCAAAACATCCACGCCTCCATACTTTTCTATTGTTTTCTCTATTAGTGTTTTGCACTGCGCCTCATCGCCTACATGACAGGCAATTCCGGTCGCTTCCAGTCCTTTCTCTTGCAGTTCTTGGGCCACGGCGTCTACCGCTTCTTGTGATCTGCTTGAAACAACAACTTTTGCACCGTATTCTGCCAAGGCAGTGGCAATGGCTTTTCCGATTCCTTTACTGGATCCTGTAACGACGGCAACTTTGCCGTCCAATTCAAATAGTTTTCGTGTATTCATAAAATAATATTAGGTGGGCATGGCGCCACCGTTGGCATGCAATGTAGTTCCGTTAATAAAACCTGCTTCTTTAGAGGCAAGATAAAGGTAAGCATGTCCCATATCGTGTGGGGTGCCTATCCTGCCAACTGGGATCATGGCGATCCCTGCTTTCACAACCTCGGGCGGCATGGATGCCGTCATTTCAGAAGCGATAAATCCAGGGGCAATTGCGTTGGCTGTAATCCCAAAGCGGCCCACTTCTCTAGCCAAAGCGCGAGTAAATCCTGCGACTCCTGCTTTTGTTGCAGCATAATTGGTTTGTCCAAAAGCCCCTGCAAAGCCGTTGATAGAGGAAGCAGAAACAATACGTCCATAACCGGCTTCTTTCATATGCGGTAAAACCACTTGGGTGGTGGTAAAAAGCGCACTTAGGTTTACATTAATGACTGTATCCCATTCTTCCTGTGTCATTTTTAAAAAGGAACGATCGCGAAGTACTCCAGCATTGTTGATTAAGATCTCTATTTTTCCGTACGCTTTGACAATGTCATCCACAGCTGCTTCTACTTGCTCACGTTGGGTAATGTCTACCTTCTGGAAGAAAATAGCCCCCCCTGAGGCTTTTATTTTCTTCGCGGTTTCTTCCCCGGTATCGCGGATGTCCCAAAGGGCTACGGTGGCTCCTGCTTTGCAAAAAACCTCGCATATGCCTTCGCCTATGCCTTGCGCCCCTCCGGTAATGATGGCTACTTGTCCTTCTAAATTAAACATATTCTCTTTAAAATTGGTTATTTATTTTGTGCATCAGCAGTAGAAGTAGTCATGTCATAAAGGGCAAAATGCGGCTCTTTCAAGCTGCCCAAATACAGTTTATTTTCTACTTGCAACACACTTGTAATATAATCATATTTTCCATCAGGGTCTTGGAAATTATAGACCACTTTACCTTCGGTATCATAGCCCACCAGCATCGCATAACGTTGTGGAATAACCGCATTTCGAATGGCTTCCGGAAGGCGTAAGATGACACTGCGCAGAAAGGGCATTTCATATAGCGGTTCTATGGACAAGGCCCGTTGACTGGGGATAGCGACCCAAAATATACCCGCAGTATAGGTTACATTGTCCGGATACCCAGGCAGGGTATTGACAAACCCCTCAAGCGTGCCAGCTTTTTCTCCTTTTATCCAATATTTGTGCAAGCGCAATCCAAAGGTTTCACTGAGGATTAGGTAGTCTTCACTGGAATGAAGGGCAATTCCATTGGCAAAGAATAAATTGTCTTTGAGTAACTCTACTTTTTTTGTCGTTGGAAAATAGCGGAATAGTGCTCCCGAAGCACGCTGTTCCCAGGCTTCATTTTCTACAATGTCAGGATTGCGTTGGGTGGCATTTGAAAAATAAATCACCCCAGTGCTGTCTATGTCCAGATCGTCGATAAAAAGTAAGGCTTCCCCTTCGTATTGATTCACAAGGGTTTTAAGGTTTCCTGAACGATCCCATTGCAAGAGGCCTTTTTTTTGATCGGCGATGATTAAATCTCCGTCAGGGGAGAATTTCATTCCCAAAGGGCGTCCCCCAGTATTGACGATTGTTTTTTGTTGTTTTCCTGTAGGATCAAAATAGAGAATATCCCCATTGCTGAGGCCGGTATAAAAATTCCCAAGGGAATCTTCTACAATGGATTCTGGACCCGGGGAGGGGACAGCAATACGCGTTACTTGACTGAGTTTGTAATTTGGCGCATAGGCTCCTTCAAGTCCAGGAAAGGGAGGGGCAGCCCTTGCTATGGGCGATAACGCTATGGGATAGCAACAGAGGTAGAGGATCCCTAGAAGGATTCCCAACAGACTAAACTTTTTTATGGCATTCATGCTTTATACGCGAGGGTATAAGATAGCAAAAAGCCAATACATAAAGGATGAGTGGTTAAAAAAAAAGGGAAAGTTAAAAAGGATTTATCCGGCTTCCATGCCACCGTCCATCACCAAAGCGTGACCGTTGACAAAGGAGGATTTTTCTGAAAGCAACCACAAAATTGTTTCGGCAGCTTCTTCGGGTTGTCCCAATCGTTTTAAGGGCACCCTG
>CBFIJA010000079.1:0-5952 GCA_965662875.1 Candidatus Arcticimaribacter sp. | reverse complement strand
TAATCGACGTCAAATTCTAGGTTTTTATTATTACCACGATCAAAGGACGGCCATCCAGATCCAGAATCGTATTTGTGTTCCGATCGATACAAGGGGCTCTTGCATCCTGCACAGACATAACTGCCTTTGGCTTTGTTGTTGTTCAAAGGTCCGCTAAAGGCACGTTCTGTGGAAGCCTGACGTAAAACACGAAAGGCCATAGGAGAGAGGGTTTCCTTCCATTCCATTTCACTTTTTACAACGGTGTATTCCGTTTTCTTTTTGGTTTTTTTTTGGCTTTGGCAGCTACCTAAAAAGGGCAGAAGCAAGAGCAAGTAAATAATCTTTTTCATTTTTTCTTTTGGTTAAAGATACAATACTTTTAAGTAATTTTAAACGACACTGGCGAAGTCAAAACGTACCCTTTATTGGATTTAAATGGATTGAAAGAAGTTGTTTGTAACTTGAAGCTACACTTTAAGTTTCCATGAATTTTGTTCAGTTAAATATAAAACAAAAACTTTATTATATATTTATAATTAATTGATTTAATGATAATTGTGTTATGCGATAGGTTTTCCTTATACTCTTTTGTTTTGCTTGGTTTTAACGCAAATACAACATGTGGTTTCTCTTTCCCTTAGAGAAAAAAGTGTATATTGGGTCTTTACTATTTTGAATTTGATTTATGTTAGAAGCCAAAAATCCCCTGCCCAAAGGGAGCAAGAAATTGATCAATGCATGGGCGTTTTATGACTGGGCAAACTCCGTTTATTCTCTTGTCATTTCTTCCGCTATTTTCCCCATTTATTTTGCGGCACTGTTCGCCAAAAACAATCAAATCCCATTCTTTGGTTACGAAGTAAAAAATACGGCAATGATCAGTTTTGTGACGGCAACGGCTTTTATTGTGGTCGCGTTTATTTCCCCATTGCTTTCTGGGATTGCTGATTTTATTGGAAACAAAAAACGCTTTATGCGGGCCTTTGTTTATCTCGGTTCACTCTCTTGTATAGGCTTGTATTGGTTTGAATTGGACACCATTTATTTGGGCTTGTTCTTTTACTTTTTAGCCCTGATTGGTCTTTGGGCCAGTTTGGTTTTTTACAATTCCTATTTACCAGACGTCGCTTTTCCTGATCAGCAGGATCGTGCCAGCGCTAAAGGTTTTTCTTTAGGATACATTGGCAGTGTTTTACTTTTGTTGTTCAATTTGTCCATGGTCATGCAACCAACACTTTACGGCATTACTGGTTCAGAAGGAGAAGCTGCCATGAAAGCAATGAAGTATTCTTTTGTTTCTGTGGGAATATGGTGGTTCTTGTTCAGTCACTATTCTTTTTATTTCCTTCCCAAAGGAAACAAAAACAATGAAAAAATCACCCGTTCTATCTTTTGGAACGGTTTTCGCGAATTGAGAACAGTTTACCGACAGATGGCAGGAAATTTTCCGCTAAAACGCTATTTGTCTGCTTTTTTTGTTTATTCTTTGGCCCTACAAACCGTTATGCTGGTTGCGGCATATTTTGGTGAAGAGGAAATCGCTTGGGGTTCTGATTCTGAAAAAACGATAGGTCTCATTGTAAGTATACTGCTGATTCAGTTGGTTGCGATCTTAGGGGCCATTCTTGCTGCCCGTTCATCTCTGCGTTTTGGTAACATTCCTACTTTAATTGTCATCAATATAATCTGGGTAGGCATTTGTATTTACGCCTATTACATTCATACCCCGATGGAGTTTTATTACGTTGCTGGAATTGTAGGTTTGGTTATGGGAGGTTTGCAAACAGCTTCCAGAGCGGCCTATTCAAAGTTCCTACCTGAGACAGAGGACACCACCTCGTATTTTAGTTTTTATGACGTTGCAGAAAAAATTGGAATTGTCATTGGGATGTTCCTATTTGGGGCGGTCGATCAGATCACAGGGAGCATGCGAAACTCCCTGGTCTTTTTTGTGATCTTCTTTATCATAGGGGGGCTTATGCTGTTTCGGGTCAACAAAAAGGCAGCTATTCAATAGCTAGACGGATCGATCCTGATCCACCTACCTTACTGTCGAGCTTAGTTGTGGGTTCTCCAAAATAACGGACTTTTCCGGAACCAGACACCCTCGCAACTAAGACTTCAGTACAGCGAATTTCTGCTAGCCCTGAACCAGACAATTGTACATTTCCGATTTCCGCATTTAGCGCTTTTGCCTTGAACGCACCCGAGCCTGAGAGTTTAACGAATAGATTTTTTGTTCGTCCTTCCACATTAATTTTACCAGATCCCGATAGATTGAACCTCGCTTTGTCGGAATTTAACAGAATACTGATTTTCCCTGAGCCGGAGACTTTGCTTTCAAAGGAAGGACTTTCAAAGGGAGTGTCATTGGTAATTTTCCCTGAGCCTGAAAGCGATACCTTTTTTAGATTTGTTTGAGGAAGGATGATTTTTATGCGTTCTTTACTGGGTTTCAAGTACATTTTTTTCTTCGCTTTGATTTTTAAGGTTCCTTCGCTTACCTCTGTGATGATGTCGTTTAAAAGATTTTCATCGGTTGTTATTTTTAGGGAGGCATTCAGTTCGGTGCTAAATGTCACATCAAAGCTACCGCCTACAAGGAGGGTGTGATAAGAAGTTATTTCTCGGTCTTGTGTGACAATATTGCCATTGCCTTTGATTTTTTTTGTAGACCAGTTCTGAGCTGAAACACCGCTAAGAGCAGTCATCAATACTAGGGTAATTAGCTGTTTTTTCATGGGGGTATTTTAAGGGATTAATTTTTATTCAGTTTTACGGCTCCGTAATCGGATTGTATATTCAGCTTCCCGCCTCCGCCATTATAGGTGCCTTGATAATAGTGGTCTTCTTGTTCGATGATTTTTTTGCGGTAATTCAGGTCTAAGTCTGATTTTAGGCTAGCATATTCTGTGGTGACTTCAAATTCGAATCCCCAATTGGGATCTATCCCTAAGGATAACCCGGCATAGTCTGCATTTAATTCTACTTCTTCTGTAGAAGGCAGGAGGGTGTAAATTTTAAAGGCGCCATAATCCAAATCTACGGTACACCGTTTTGACAATTCATCTATGCGAATCCCGACATAATCGGCATCGCCTTCAAGCAGAGCTACTTTCCCCACTTCCAGTTTTCCATAGTCTATGCTGAAGCTAAGGCTATTGATGGCCTCAATTTTGGTTTTAGAGTAGTCCGCATCCAATTCAATGGTCCTGGCTTGATCTATCTGTAGGTCCGAGTAATCGGCGATGACGGCCCCCCCATTGAGGAATTCGATTTCTGAATCATCTGAATACTTGATCACGATTTTATTGTTTGCATTACGCAGTGCATTCACAGATAAATTTCCGTAGGAGCAGGCAATGGTGGTGGGTCCGTCATGACGGTCTATAAAAGTGGCGCCATAACTGTTTTTGGTGTTTAGCTTTGCACTAGACGGTAGCTTTACCCAATAGTCAATCTGAAAACGATCGTTGTTGTTTTGGAAGAAATCTAAAAGCTTCCACCACGATTTGTTTTTTTCTTTTTCTATGACGGTTTTTACAGTGACACGATCGTTATTGGCCTCGAAAACAGGGTAAATGTTTTCCAATTGGTCTTCGCGAACTTCGTCATCGTTTCCATACACCTTAACTACCACCTTAATGTCCACTTGTTGTTTGTCCCAACTTTCAATGGTGACATCCCCAAAACGGTTGTTCAGTTCAAATGCTCCCTTTGCGGGAAGTGGATATTGCCGTTCAATGGTTTTTGTGGCGTATTGTCCCCAAATGGCTACCGGTAGAAGGAGGAATAGAAAGGCTTTACTGCGTTTAAAAGATGTTTTCATAATCATTTTTTTCTACTGCATTTATGTTTTTTTCTAAAGATTGAAGCAGGTTCAATTGCTGTTGTAGGTTGTTTATTAAAGCTTTGAATATTTGGGGATGACTAGGTTCTTCTTTCAATTGGGAGTGCAGAAAAAGGTAATCTTGATGGAGTACCGCTAACTGTTCTTTGGCATCGCTCAAGCTTTGTGAATGTTGGGCAGGGATGTTTTGTTCCAAATGCACCAATCGGCCTTGAATGGCTTGTGTGTAAAATCTTCTGCTTACTTCCAATTCGTTGTCTAATGGGGTTTCTCTCTCCCATGATATAATTCCAAAACCCAATAGGACAAGTGCGATGGCTGCTGCATTCCAATCGAGACGGAAAGACCTTTTTCTTTTCCTTAGGCGGGCAACAAAGCGTTTTTCATGCCCTTCAGGCGGATTAAATTCATGCTTTTGTTTTCCGAGTTGTTCAAGTTTCTTTTCAAGAGACATTTGCTGTATTGTTTATGGTTTTTTTTAATTTTTCTTTTGCGCGGGATACGAGGGTTCTACAATTTCCTTTGCTCAATCCCATAAGTTCACTGATTTCTTCATAATCCATTCCTTCATAGTACATTAAAACCAATACACTTCTATGGTTTGGTTTTAGCTGTTGAATGCTTTGCCATAGGGTCTTTTTTCTGCTTTCTGTTTTGCCTTCTTCTGTTGTTTTGTATTCCGGTACGACCTGTAAATCTGGAAGCAATGGAAGGGTGTTCTTCTTTCGTTCCAAATGCGTCAAGGCTTTTCGTACAATGATGGTTTTGATCCATCCTGGAAATTTAACTGCCTCCCGAACTTCATCCAGCTTTTCAAAGGCCGCAATAAACCCTTCTTGAAGGGCGTCTTCTGCATCGTTAGCATTTCCCAAAATCCGGTAAGCCGAACTATACATTGCTTTTGAAAACTGATTGTACAGTTGTATTTGTGCACGTCTGTTTCCTTTTTTGCACAGCCTAAGCAGTTTTTCAGTATCGTTTAGGTTTTGCTTCACGATTTAAGTTCTATTCATAAGACCGATTAATTTTTTATTTGTTACATTTTTCTTTGGCATAACTCTTGACTTTATAAAGGTATCGTTTTAAAATACGTTTAAAACATTGAGTAAAAATCAGAAATCTTTAAAAGGAGATAAATAACTGTCAGTTTGGCTGACAAATACACATATGGCGAAACCAATTTTTACCGCACTAGACAATATGTCATTGCAGGACATTGAGGCGGAAGGGGATTTGATCCCACTGCTTACCACAGAAGATGAAGAGGCGTTAGAGAAAGAAGACCTTCCAGAGGTGGTTTCCGTATTGCCTTTAAAAAACACCGTGCTCTTTCCTGGGGTAGTCATTCCCATCACTGTAGGAAGGGATAAATCCATTCAATTGATCAAAGACGCCAATAAAGGCGATAAGGTGATTGGTGTAATTGCACAAAAATCCTTGGATACAGAAAACCCTACTGCAATGGATTTATTTTCTTTGGGTACTGTTGCGCAAATCCTTAGAGTATTGACCATGCCCGATGGAAACACAACGGTTATACTGCAAGGAAAAAAACGGTTTGCCGTAGAAGAAGTCATTGCAGAAACACCATATCTAAAGGTAAAGATTAATCCTGTCCCAGAAATCAGAGAAGAAGATGGAACAGAGTTTAACGCCATTGTGGATTCGATAAAAGAACTGGCCTTAAAAATCATTCAAGAGAATCCCAACATTCCTTCAGAAGCATCTTTTGCCATTAAGAATATTCAGAGCCCTTCTTTTTTAATCAATTTCGTGTCGTCGAACATGAATTTAAGTGTGAAGGAAAAGCAAGAAATATTAGCTACTTCCTCTTTAAAAGAACGCGCGTTGTCATGCCTTAAGTACATGGATGTAGAGTACCAAAAATTAGAATTGAAAAACGACATTCAATCTAAGGTACGTACAGATTTAGATCAGCAGCAGCGCGAATACTATCTTCATCAGCAGATGAAAACCATTCAAGAAGAATTGGGTGGGGTTTCTTACGAAGAGGAAGTCGAAGAAATGCGCCAACGCGCCAAAAAGAAAGTTTGGAAAGATGAGGTAAGCCAACACTTTGATAAAGAGTTAAATAAGTTGCAGCGAATGAATCCACAAGT
>CBFIJA010000078.1:0-6058 GCA_965662875.1 Candidatus Arcticimaribacter sp. | reverse complement strand
TGGCACCGGGATCGTATTATTACCGTATACAGTTAAATGATCAAGGGCAAATCTTAGAGGGCTGGTTATACCTTAGCTATTAAGATGAATTCGCAGACACAGATACAAATTGCTAAAAAAATCCAGTGGGCTTGTAACACACAATGGGATTTGATGCAGCGGTACGAAAAGATTCATGGCTATGCCTCAAGACACGAAATATGGGCGGAATATAAGCAAGAATTAAAAGCATATTTATCCGCTGAAATTCAATTGGATTTGGAGGACCATTTGGCAGAGCATCTGTATCATTTTTTAGTAGAACATCCTCGGGCGTACCATCTAGAAATGAGCTCAGATGAAATGGCCAATGCGTTTTTAGATTTTCTTAAAAACGATTAACTTTAACCATCGTCTTAATTGTTGTCATGAAAAAATGCGTTGCAGTGGTATTGTTTTTTTTAGGGGTTACTGCTTCAGCGCAGATCAATCTTTCTCCTTATGAGCTTACGATCACTTCGGATCAAGTATTTGCTCCTGCACAAGACGAAATACAACAAATCAACTTGAGTTTCCATGCACAAGAATGGCCCTTGGAAGTGTTGAAATACATTTTACTTCGACTAAGACAAAACCCTTTCATTACAGAAGGGATTTCTGTAAAGGTTACTTTTGTGAATACGGCAAAAACCAGAAGAACTTCAGTGAAAGTGCCCATAAATGCCTTTTACATTCAAGCTTTTAAAACAGAGGAAGGCTTCAATGAACATTATTTTGAGTTTCTAAACGAAACTTACGAATGGATGTTGGAATATTTATAAAACAATATTATTGACAATATTCGTCGCCAACGTCAAAATTGTTGTACACGTTTTCGCTTACTTGACCGCTAACCGCTCCGTCAGGCAGATAAGTTGTAAGGTCGTCTGGCGATCCGATAAATACACTATTGGCAGCATTCATAACAAAATAATAATTCCCGTTGATGGTTACTTTATCAATGATGTCCCCACACTTTTCTTCCTGGGGACTACACTGCCAAAAAAGCAAAATCAAGAGGATGTATTTTTTCATTTTTCCTGTGCCAACTGTTGAAAGATAAATTTCATTTCCTGACCAATTTCAAGCGCCTTGTCAAGATAAGCTTTTGCTTCGTTCGGGCTGTCGTCAAAAGCCTTAGGGTCGGTGTACCTTATTGGAATTCTCAAATCTGCTCCCGGAATAAACGGACAATTTTCATCCGCGTGGTCACAGGTCATAACAGCAACAAAATTTTCTTTGGGGTTGCTATTGTCGTCGTATAATTTAGAATGCAATACAGAATAGATGCGGTCTTCGTAACCAATGGTGTAGTGGGGATTATCTTTATTCCCCTCTTTTTTTATGGTGAAGCCTAGGGTTTCAAGACATTGGATTACCCGCTCATTACATGCGGTAACCTCTACACCACCAGAATAGGTAGAAACAGCTATATTGTATTGGTCGGCCATTACTTTTGCTAAAAGCTGAGACAGTTGACTTCGTCTAGAATTATGTGTACAAATAAAGTTGAGCTGTACCGCCTTGTTTTCTTTTTGCAGGTTTTGGATATGGGTAACCAGTTGCATCAAGAGTTTTTTTCTTTGGGCACTAAGGGCCGAAGGGGTGAGGCTTTCAAAAAATGAAATCATTTGAGTTTTTTTAAGGATTCAAAAATACTCAGATAAAAATCATTGTATGTTAGTAAACTCTTATACTTTTTTATCCAAGTACAAGGTGCTCAAAGCAAGACCCAGAAGAATTGCAGCCGGGAGCGAGCGTATCAAAGGGTCTCCTACCTTAAAATGCATTGCTAGTGCTCCCAACATTAAAACACTAAGGATTGTAGCAGCCGGCCGAACCAATTTTTTATACACCAGTCCAAGCAATAAAAGTCCACACGCCAAGAGCTTTATTCCGCCGATAAAATAGATCATAGACCCTTCTAAACCGTAAACTACAAATTCTTCCATGAGGTTGGTTGCATCACCCCCGCGATAGGGTGTTGCTTTACTGAATCTAAAAAACCAAACGTTGAAGATGGTTCCGGAAAGCAAGACGATACAAAGACGATAAATCCAAATCATATTATTTTTCTTTTTTTATGTTAACTTTTTTACCTTTTTCATCAATGGAAACAAAGACGATATCACAGTCGCAATTTTTCTTTTTTGTCCCTTCGATCAGGTGTTTGCTGGTTACGTTTACATGAATGCGAACAGAGGTGTTTCCAACCTTAATGATTTTTGCCTTTAGTTGAACCAGGTCGCCAATATGGATGGGTTCCAAAAATTCTATGTCATCCACAAATTTTGTAACACAGTATTTTCCGGCGTATTGGACAGCCAACGCGTACCCAATTTCATCAATCCATTTCATGACTTTACCGCCGTGTACATTTCCGCGGTAGTTGGCATCTGTGGGCTCTGCTAAAAAAGACATTTTTAGTCGTTCTCGTTTCATCATCAAAAGATAAGAAAAAATCCTTGACAGTGAATGAATTAAAGGTGAGAGCTGTGAAATTATGGATGTTTTATCCTTGATAATTGATGTATCTTTGAACAAACGATAGTCATGAAAAATATTACTGTGATTGGGTCAGGGACCATGGGCAACGGGATTGCACATTGTTTTGCTCAATATGGATTTGAAGTGTGTTTGGTAGATATAAACCCAGAGGCATTGAAAGCTGCTTTAAATCGGATTGAAAAAAACATGCACCGCCAAGTAACGAAAGGAGTCCTAAGCGAGGGCGAAAAACAAGAAGCATTGTCGCGTATAAAAACTTCAACACAGTTAAAAAGTGCTGTTCAAGCCTCCGATTTAATCATTGAAGCAGCAACTGAAAATATAGCGATTAAGGAAAACCTATTTAAAGAAATGGATGCGTCGGCTCCTCCGCATTGTATTTTGGCATCCAATACGTCTTCCTTGTCCATAACGGCGCTGGGAGCCTTTACACAACGTCCAGAAAAAGTAGTTGGCATGCATTTTATGAATCCTGTTCCTATCATGCAATTGATAGAAATTATAAAAGGACAACAGACATCGCAAGCTACCTTAGACGAAATAGAGTCTTTGTCAAAAACCTTGGAAAAGGTTCCACTTATGGCAAAAGATTATCCAGGATTTATCGCCAACCGAATATTACTCCCCATGATAAATGAGGCGATAGAAACATTGTTCCAAGGCGTAGGTGGGGTATATGAAATTGATGAAATGATGAAGCTGGGCATGGGCCACCCTATGGGACCCTTGCGTTTGGCAGATTTTATCGGATTGGATGTGTGTTTGGCCGTTTTGGAGGTATTACATGATGGTTTTGGGCAACCCAAATACGCCCCTTGTCCCTTGCTTATAAACCTAGTAAAAGCTGGGCGATTGGGGATGAAAACAAAAAACGGTTTTTACGATTATCACAAAGACCCCAAGAACCCAACACCCAACGTTTTTTAGAAACAGCTTAAAACATGAATAAAGCTACACTGGGTCACTTGTTGTTGCTGAATGTTTCCATTCTGCTGATCAGTACTTCAGGGGTGCTGGGCCGAAGTATAGCTTTGGACCCCAAAACAGTAATTTTTTACCGAAGTGCTGTAGCAGCACTCCTTTTTGCCGTCTACTTTTTAGGGAAAAGACAGGCCGTTGTTTTTACGCGTTTTCCAAGTTTGGCCAACTGCATAGCGGGTTGTTTGATGGCAGTCCATTGGGTCACCTATTTTTATGCTTTACAATGGTCGAACGTAGCGATTGGGATGTTATCGTTGTTTACCTATCCTGTCATTACTGCTGTGTTAGAGCCTTTGTTCTTTGAGGTAAAATACAGTACTGTCCGACTTTTATTGGCTGGGATGATGTTGTTTGGAATTTATTTATTGGTGCCTGAGTTTGAATTGGAAAACCAGCAATTTAAAGCGGTTGGCATAGGTGTGTTTTCCGCCTTGTGTTACGCGACAAGAAATTTAGTTTTAAAAAAAAGTATCCATCGAGAAAGTGGAATGAATATGATGTTTTACCAAGTGGTCATAGTGGTGCTTTTGCTTTTTCCTTTTGCACAACAAACCGCTTATCAAGCGGTTCTGGAGGAGTGGAAAAGTCTTTTGCTTTTAGCCTTCTTCACCACGGTTTTGGGGCACTCATTGTTTTTACAAAGCCTTAAGTTTTTCTCCGTAACTAGAGCCAGTTTGATCAGTTGTGCGCAACCCATCTATGGCATTGTTCTTGCTGGAATTCTATTGCACGAACTTCCTGAAATGAAAACGCTACTAGGGGGGGGTGTAATTTTACTGGCCGTTGCCATAGAGATTCAAACACATAAAAATTAATTTATAATTAAATAAAATAAAAAAATCTTCAATAAGCTTTGTGAAAATTCTTTGACATTTCTTATTTTTGGATGAAATTGAATGCTTTGAGCCTATTAATAATCAAGACTCATCGTATAATTAGGATTGGTAAAAACAAATTGAAATTTAATTAATAGAAAAAAAATAAGGAGCTATGAAAATTCTAGTGTGTATCAGTCACGTACCGGACACTACTTCCAAGATTAATTTTGTGGAAGGAGACACCCAGTTCGACACCAATGGAGTTCAGTACATCATTAACCCCAACGATGAATTTGGTTTGACCCGTGCAATGTGGTTTAAAGAACAGGGCGGGGCCACGGTTGACGTAGTTAATGTCGGCGGTTCAGAAACAGAGCCTACACTTAGAAAGGCTTTGGCCATAGGTGCAGACTCAGCCATTCGAGTAAATGCTCCTGCGCAAGAAGCAATGCAAGTTGCAATGGAATTGGCAAAAGTAGCCAAAGACGGAGGATACGATTTGATCATCGCAGGCCGAGAATCCATTGATTACAATGGAGGCATGGTGCCAGGGATGTTAGCTACTCTATTGGATGTAGATTACATCAACAATTGTATTCAATTGGACGTTGATGGAAACCAAGCAACAGCTGTTCGTGAGATTGATGGTGGAAAAGAGAGCAGTACTGCAAGCTTACCCTTGGTCATCGGGGGTCAAAAAGGCTTGGTAGAAGAAAGTGACCTTAAGATCCCAAACATGCGAGGAATCATGATGGCACGTAAAAAGCCCTTGACTGTTGTAGAACCTTCTATCGAAGCGGTTTCTGTAGCAACTGCACGTTATGAAAAGCCAGCCCCAAAAGGAGCAGTCAAATTAGTAGATGCTGACAAAGTAGAAGAACTCATCGATTTATTACACAACGAAGCAAAAGTTATCTAAAAAAAGAAAAGAAATGTCAATATTAGTATATACTGAATCTGAAGGAGGAAAATTTAAAAAAGGAGCACTGGAATTGGCCTCTTATGCAAAAGCATTGGCTGATGCAATGGGTGTACCTGCCCAAGCGGTTGCTTTCAATGTTGAAGATGCTTCTGTTCTCGGAACATACGGAATAAGTAAAGCCTATACCATCAATGGTATAGAAGGCTTTAACGCTAAAAAATATGCAGTGGCAATTGCCGAACTTTCGGGGGAAATAGGAGCGACCCATTTGGTGGTAAGTTCAAGTGCTGATGCGCGCTATATGGCCCCTATATTAGCGGTAAAACATCAAGCAGCCTATGTAACAAATGTCGTAGGATTGCCTGAAAGTATGGCCCCCTTGACCTTAAAAAGAACTGTTTTTACCAACAAAGCCTTTGCACTTGCTGAAGTAAAGGCCGATAAAGTATTGATCGGTTTATCGAGCAATGCTTTCGGTGTTCATGAAAATCCATGTACGTGCGAAATAGAAGCTTTAGAGAGCACACCCGTAGAATCTTCTATTGTGGTGACTTCTGTAGACAGAGCAACGGATAAAGTAAGTATAGCAGATGCAGACGTAGTAGTGTCTGGAGGAAGAGGATTAAAAGGTCCTGAAAACTGGCATTTGATTGAAGACCTTGCAAACACCTTAGGCGCAGCAACAGCATGTTCTAAACCGGTATCAGATATGGGATGGCGTCCTCACAGTGAACACGTTGGACAAACTGGAAAACCGGTGGCGTCTAATCTTTATATTGCGGTGGGTGTTTCTGGTGCGATACAGCATTTG
>CBFIJA010000077.1:0-6419 GCA_965662875.1 Candidatus Arcticimaribacter sp. | reverse complement strand
CCGCCATGGGCAGAGCAAGAAAAAACAAATTTTTTGAACGCATTACAATTGTTGATGTGGCTTCCAAAGGAAAAGCCGTAGCCAAAACTGCTGAGGGCGAGACTGTGTTTTTAAACAGTGGAGTTCCCGGAGACATTGTCGATGTGAAAACCTATAAAAAAAGGAAAGGATTTTACGAGGGAAATGTGGTTCAGATGCACAAAGCTTCTGAACACAGAACTTCTTCAGTATGCGATCATTTTGGCGTTTGTGGTGGCTGCAAATGGCAACACATGAAGTACGCGGCGCAGTTGTTGTTCAAAGCAAAAGAAGTACAAGAAAACCTAAAGCGAATCGGAGGGGTTGTTCCAGAAAAAACAAATGAAATTCTTGGTGTTGCTGATCCGTATTGGTACAGAAATAAAATGGAATTTTCTTTTTCCAACCAACGGTGGATGACCCAAGAAGAAATTGACTCCGGGAAAAGCTTCGAAAAAAATGCCCTTGGTTTTCACAAGCCCGGGATGTGGGACAAAATTGTTGACATAGAAAAATGTCATCTTCAAGCAGATCCCTCCAACAGTATACGAAACGAAGTTCGACGGTATGCGATTGAACACAACATGGACTTCTTTAACCCCAAAACGCAAGAAGGCCTTTTACGTTCTTTATTGATTCGAACCAGCTCTACAGGGCAAGTAATGGTTTTACTGCAATTTGTATATAAAGACCCGAGCGCTTTGGCCTTGCTGGATCACCTTCATAAAACCTTTCCTGCAATCCAATCGCTTTTGTATGTAATCAATGACAAAGCCAACGATGTATTGTATCCCCATACAATAAACGTTCACGCGGGAACCGCCTACATCGAAGAAACCATGGAAGACCTCACCTTTCAAATAGGTCCAAAAACATTCTATCAAACCAACTCTTTACAGGCTTATAACCTCTATAAAATAACGCGAGATTTTGCGCAGTTGAAAGGGGAAGAATGCGTATATGATTTGTATACGGGCATTGGAACCATAGCACAGTTTATCGCAAAAAATGCCAAAAAGGTGGTTGGCGTTGATGTCGTTCCAGAATCCATTGCCGCTGCAAAACAAAATGCCGATGCCAACAAAATCGAGAATACTTTTTTTGAGGCAGGTGACATGAAAAACATCTTCACGGAGGCATTTATTGAGCGTCATGGAAAAGCAGACGTTGTCATTACAGACCCTCCCCGTGAAGGCATGCACAAAGACGTAGTCAAACAACTGCTACAAATGGCCCCAAAAAGAATTGTATATGTCAGTTGCAACAGTGCTACCCAAGCCCGAGATTTAGCCATGTTGAAGGACCAATACAGACTCGTCCAATCGCAAGCAGTGGACATGTTTCCACAAACCCATCATGTAGAAAATGTTGTACTTTTGGAAAAAATAGAATTGGATGCCTAGAGCCCTTTACAGTTTCCTCTTAATTGCTTTGCTGCTTTCTTGTGAGAAAGACGATGTCTGTCCAGAAGGCACGCAAGGCACGCCTTCCCTTATCATTCGCTTGTACGACAAAGACAACCCCGGAACATTGAAAGCCCCAACGGACGACATTGATGTCTTCGGATTGGGAAGAGAAGATCTCATGACCACGATAAGCACAGATTCAACAGCACTGGAATTGAACTCTTTTGAGAATTATACGCGTTTGGCTTTTGTGCTTTCAGAAACGGCTTCTGCTTCGATCATTGACACCCTACAAATCAATTACAGTCGCCAAGACGTCTATTTCAATCGGGCTTGCGGATACCGAAGAGCCTTCATACTGGGTTCTCCCGCGCTTGAATCCCTGGGTGAAAACGCACCTTTTTACGCTTCCTACGCTATATTAATCGACACCTTAAGCAATGAAAATCAAGCACATTTGGCTCTTTATCATTAGTAGCTGTTTTAGCAGCTTTGCTTTGGCGCAATCGATTGAAAAAGAAGCCATTGACAGTTTAAAAAAAACACCTAAAACCTATGCGCTTCGGGTAGGATTAGATGCAAACCGATTGTTAAAAACACAATTGGATTCCGATTATGCAGGAATAGAATTGGTCGGTGATCTTCAATTGGGGAAACGCCTATTTGTGGCTGCAGAGCTGGGAACAGAAAAAGTGGAGCAGCAATCCGAGTTGATTCATTATACCACCAAAGGAAATTATCTAAAATTGGGAATAGATTATAACATTTTCAATAATTGGGTAGGGATGGACAATGTATTGGCGGTGGGAATGCGATTTGCCAGCAGTGGATATCAGCACAGCGTAAATCAATATGAATTGTATACCACCAATAGGTATTTTGATAACCCTTTGGTTACAGAAGGTTTTGAAATTGGTGAAAAAAACAATATTTCTACCCGCTGGATAGAACTTCTCTTTGGAGTGAAAGTAGAATTACTTCAAAATTTATATGCCGGAATGAGCTTACGCTTACATATTATAGCCAAACGCCCAGAGCCGGATAATTATGGTAATGTATACGCACCTGGGTTCAATCGCATTACGGACGACAACTCATTCGGATCCAGTTTTAACTACACCCTTACGTATAAGTTTCCTTTTCGTTTTCGAAAAAATTAAAATTTAAAAGGCTTTCGAATTAAGGGAAACTTAATGTATAAGCTTCCTTCCTGTACCATAAATTTAGGAGAGAAAATACTGGCAAACACTGCTGATAAAGCAATCAAGGGGACATAGGCCATCGGCATGTAGGTTCCAATCGTGATTTTAAAAAGATAAAACAATCCCCCAAAAAAGGTGAAGTTTAAAACTAAAGCTAGGGTTTCCTTTTTCATAAATCAAGGCTTTTGTTTGTGAATTTTTTTGGTTCCGGCATAGATGTCAAAACGCTGCAATCGCGATTCTAATTTCCCATTGAATAATTTAATCTTCCTTGACGGACGAAGACCTACATTTTTTAGAGCTTCAAAATTTGAACTGATCAACCATGCTTGAGTATCGGTGTAGTGGTGTTTCAAAACACTTCCCATCTCACCATAGAGCGCCGAAATATCACCTTCCAGACGTTCACCATAAGGAGGATTGGTCAAAATATGGAGGGGACCATCGGTGTCTTTTTTTGAAAACAGAAAATTTTCTTTTTTGATGCTGATGAATTCCTCCAAATTGGCATTCCGTACATTTTCGCGCGCTTTTTCCACTGCTGAAGGAGCTTTATCAAAGCCAATAATACGCCCTGCCAAACCTTGAATTTTATTCAGTTGGGCTTCTTCTATGGTGAGGAACAAATCTTCGTCCCAATCGTTCCATTTTTCAAAGGCAAACTCTTTACGGTTGATGTTGGCAGGAATTTTACAGGACATCATTGCGGCTTCTATTGGCAAGGTTCCACTTCCACACATGGGGTCCAAAAAATCGGTACGCTGATCCCAACCTGAAAGCAGTATGATCCCAGCAGCCAATACTTCATTGATGGGGGCAATGTTGGTTCTGCCCCGGTATCCCCTATGGTGTAAAGATGCTCCGGAACTGTCCAACGAAAGATTGCATGTATTCTGATCTATGTGTACGTGTATTCGTACGTCAGGGTATTTTAAATCCACACTGGGACGTTTGCCTTCAGAGGCTCTAAATCGGTCCGCAATGGCGTCTTTTATTTTTTGAGACACATACAGAGAATGGGTGAAAACATCGCCAAAGACTACACTATCAATGGCCAAAGTGTGGTCTGCACTGAATAAGGAAGGCCAATCGAAATCATACACAGCTTGATACAAATCGTCTTCGGAAAAAGCCTTAAAGCTATGGAGGGGCTTTAAAATTTTTAAGGCCGTACGCAACGATAAATTTGCTTTGTACATAAACCCTTTATCGCCTTTAAAAGAAACCATACGGTTGCCTTCCTGAACGGCTTGTGCTCCTAAGTTTTTTAATTCTTCAGCTAAAATTCCTTCAAAACCGTATAGGGTTTTAGCGATCATCCGATAATTTGCATCCATATCAAAGCGTTGATGTCAAAAATAGTTTAATTTTACGCAACACAAGATGAAAATATCCGCTTATTGCAAGCTATGAATTACGGGATACCCCTCCTTATTTTAACCACTTTTTTAGGCGCAGCGGTAGGGCTGTATTTTAAACCCAAAACCCCACTGGGCACCAAATTGATTTTGGCGTTTAGCGGTTCCTTTTTATTGGCTGTTTTGGTACTTGAAATGATTCCTTCAATATTCGAGGATCCACAAAACAATCCTGGAATTTGGATTTTGGTAGGCTTGATTTTTCAGTTACTGTTGGAACTGTTTTCAAAAGGAGCCGAACACGGCCACGTTCATGCCAAAGAAAAATCGTCCTATTTGTTCCCCCTTTTTTTAAGTTTAGGAACCCATGCATTTTTAGAGGGACTGCCATTGCTAAGCAATTCTGCTTTGCTTTGGGGAGTCGCGATACATAAAATCCCTATTGCATTGGTGGTAACATTGCTTTTGTGGAACAGCAATCTATCGGGGATTTTAAAAGGGTCTCTTTTGATTCTATTCTCCCTTTTTTCTCCCCTTGGTGCCTGGGCTGGTCTTTACCTGGATGCAGCTCTTATGCATCAAATCGCAGAACCCTTGGTTGTTGGAATTCTTCTTCATATTTCTACAACCATTTTATTTGAGAGCACTGAAGGTCACGTCTTTCACTTGCAAAAATTCTTAGCCATTATGGCCGGAATGGGTGTTGCGCTGTTTCTCTAGCATCTACCACATATTACCAAACTCGTACCACTTATTTCAAAATTCTTACCCTTGGTAACACCCTATAGAGTCGTTTACTGAGATCCTTTGCACCTTTATATCAACGAACTAGGATACAGAAGGAATAAAAATATAATTTGAATTTAACCTACGCTTATTCATTTTTCAATACCCTACTTGGCTGCCCCCGGTAGGGTATTTTTGAATCCAGCTATTCTTTCTGTCCCAACTAAATTTTTTTATCATGACCTACAATGCCCAAACTTACAGTCTCTACCTATGTTTTATTTTAATTTTTTCTGCTTGTCAAAAAGAAACGATAAATGCATGTCCTTATGCAAGTGGAACGGTGGATCATAAAACAATTTCTCTGGCAGAATTTAAAGCCATACACCTCTATTTAGAAGCCGAAGTAAACATTCATCCTGCACCTTCCTACAGCATTCAATTCAAAGGAGATCAGCAGTTGTTGAATCAAATCACTACTGTGGTAGAAAACAACACCTTAAAAATAGAAAACCAATACCCAGACTGCAATGCATTAAACAGCTTAAAAATCGATATTGGATTGCCCCACTTAAATCAGCTTTTGACCACGAGGAAAAACAAAATTCAACTCCAAGCTTTTCCTTCAATGGAAGACTGGACAGTAAACCTTACGGATAAAACCACTTTGGAGTTTGTTTCCGGTGAAAATCTTCGCAATATAGATGCAAAATTATCGAGAGGAGCCCAGATAATTTGCCGAAATCAAGAAGCTGTAGCCATCGAAAAACTAAACTTAAAGATCCTGGGAAAAGGCAATTTTGACGGCTTTGCACTAGAAGCGCAAACCGTAGACATACAGGTAAACGGAGGCGGGCTGTCCAAAGTAACTGCAAAGGAAAAATTGGATGTCGTTATCTACGGAGATGCAAAAGTAATTTGCAAAGGTTCACCACATTTCTACAAACGCATTACCGGAAGTGGAAACGTTCGTTTTACCAATTGAGAGTTTCTTTCCAATCCAAAACTAGCGAATCTAAGTCTGGAATATCTGTCCAAATGACAAAATGATTTTTTTCAGGCCGAAAGATCAATTCGCCTTGGGGTAAGCGTTCTGCCATATATTCCCCGGAGGCTGAATTTACCAGGACATCTTTTCCCCCTTGATATACAAAAACCGGAATTTGTAGTGAGGACAATTTCTCTTCGATCAGGGCTAAATCATTGGACAGCATCCACATTTCTTTGTTGCTGGTTTTAAACGCTTTGGGCAACAACCACTTCAAAGGCGTGTATTTTCCGATGTAATTGTACCAGCGTGGGTTTTGATAAGGGGCAGCTATTGTGCCAGCTAAACTTACAAGCCCATTTACATTTTGGGAATGGTCTACACCCAATTGCAAGGCCAATGCGGCGCCATACGAATGCCCTACCACCCCACATGGGCGACAGTACTGTTTCATGAACATCGCCAATTGAGCACTTTGATGCGCTAAGCTTCCGCCTTGTAGGCTTGTTTTACCATAGCCGGGACGATCCACCAATAGCACATAAAAATGCTGCAACAATACAGACGCCTCCAACATCTTCTCCCAGGCTGAAACATCACCTGGAGAACCGTGGACTAAAAGAAGCGCAGGGTTATTTTCATCTCCTATGGCTTGATAGTGTATTTGTCCGTTGGGCGCATCCAAATAAAAATCCTGTAGTGGATACCCTTGAAAGACCGG
>CBFIJA010000076.1:0-6485 GCA_965662875.1 Candidatus Arcticimaribacter sp. | reverse complement strand
GCTAACAATTAATGTTGTTTTGCCTTGTGAGGCTGTGTTTAAGTTTTTTAAAATGGTTTTTTCAGTTTCGGCGTCTACAGCGGATAAGCAATCGTCAAAGAGGAGAATCTTAGGATTACGAATTAAGGCTCTGGCGATAGAAGCACGTTGTATTTGGCCTCCAGAAAGGGTTACACCTCTTTCTCCTAAAAGGGTTTTGTACCCCGCTTTAAACTGAATGATATTTTTATGTACATCGGCAAGTTTAGCAGCATTTTCAATTTCCTCTTGATCGGCCGTTTCTTTTCCGAAGCGAATATTATTTTCAATGGTATCAGAAAATAAAAATGGGTTTTGCGGTACATACCCCATCTTACTGCGAAGGTTTTCCAGTTTGTATTCTGTTATCGGATGATCATCGATACGAATTTCACCTTCATTGGGGTCATAGAGCCTTGAAACCAAGTCTAAAAGTGTAGATTTTCCTGCCCCTGTTTTTCCTAATATCCCTAGCGTTTCTCCCGGGTTTAATGAAAAGCTAACTCTTTTGAGTGCAGTGATTTTTGTTTCGGGATAGGTGAGGGTTACGTTTCTAAATTCTATTTTACCGCTGGAAACCGCATGTGTTTTGGTTCCGTCTTGAAAAGAGGGTTTAGCCTTCAAAAAAGCATTGATTCTTTTTTGTGATGCTTCCGCTTGTTGTACGATAGAGGTTACCCAACCGACTGTTGCTACAGGCCAGGTAAGCATGTTGACGTATATAATGAATTCTGCGAGGACCCCCATTTCAATTTTCCTTCTATGTATTGCAATCCCCCTACATAAACAACCAGAAGGTTGCTGAATCCGATCAACAAAATCATCAACGGAAAAAACCAAGCTTGTGTTTTGGCTAGGCTGATGTTTTTTTCTTTGCTTAGCTGAGAAAGCGCACTAAAATCCTGACTTATTTTAGGTTGTATTCCGTAGGATTTAATCACTGCGATTCCGCTAAAACTCTCTTGTGAAAAACTGGATAAATGCGATAGCGTTTCTTGAACGGCAGTGCTTTTTATGTGTATGGCTTTGCTCAATAAGTATATGGTAACCGATAAAACAGGAAGGGGAAGTAGCGTGTAAAGGGTGAGGGTGGGGGCGATACTGACCATATAACTGATCACGATTACAAACAAAGCGATGGTGTTGATGCTGTACATGATGGCAGGACCAAAATACATGCGTACTTTGGAAACGTCCTCACTGATTCGGTTCATTAAATCTCCTGTTCTGTTGTTTTTGTAGAATGAAGTGCAGAGGTTTTGATACTGCTGATAGATTTCATTTTTTAAATCAAACTCTATGTACCGAGAGACATTGATGATGGTTTGCCGCATCAAAAAGGTGAAAAATCCAGAGATAAAGGCTGCGGCAACAATGAGTAAAATATTGAATAAGAGGGTTGATTTTAGTTCGCCCATATCCACCAATTCTTGCTGATAGTATTGTTCTACAGCAGTGATGGAATTCCCCACCAAGCGAGGGGCAAACAAAGAAAATATTCGGGCAATGATGGTAATCAGCATGCCGAGAATTAATTTTCCACGGTATTTTACTAAGTATTTATTCAGGTATTGAAGTTCTTTCATCACTTGGTCAACAAATGTAAGGAATTGTTTGTGCTCAGAAATTATTCTTTCGGAGATTTCAATGCTAAAAGGAACCTTTTTCGCTGATTAATTCACTATTTTTGTGCTCATAAAAGTTCTGATACATGCTAACGCGCCGACACATCCGAATCAAGATTATGCAAGCCCTTTATGCACAATCCAATGGAAATACTTTAGATGGGGCAGAGGCCGTAAAAAACATCAAAAAAAGCTTGAATGACGTTGGCAGTTTGTACCTCTTGCATTTAGGCTTGCTTCGTGCAATATGGCTTTATGCATCGGAGCAGTATGAAATTCAAAAAAACAAACTCCGCTCAGACGCCAAAGTATCTCCCGGTTTTAAGGCATTGACAGAAAACCAATTTCTACGCCTCTTTGGCCAACACCCCTCTTTAGGAGATCAGCTGAAAAAGAAAAAACTCAACCTTTGGGACATTGAATTTGATTTTATTCAAAAAGCAACCCAACAGGCTTTTGATCAACCGTATTTTGAAACCTATCTCGCGGTAGAAAATAAAACGTTTAAGAAAGATCAAAAATTAGTAGTAGAGTTATTTCGTGAAACTTTGGCACCTCACGATGCATTATTTGCATTCTACGAAGATTTCAACATTACTTTCATAGACGATTTACCACTGGTCAACACCTTTTTTGTTAAACAAATGCGCAGAGCAAAGCTGGACCATACCTCTGGTTTATTTTCCCCTCAAATGCATCTAACAGATGAAGACTTGAATTTTGCCATACAATTGTTTGAAAAAACACTTGATCAAGATCCTGAACTTCAAAAAGAATTGGAGGCAAATACGCCCAATTGGGATGGGGAAAGGATTGCTCAGTTGGATGCTTTGTTGATAAAGTTAGCCCTTTCCGAGCTCATTAATTTCAGTGATATCCCTGAAAAGGTGACCATAAATGAATATTTAGAATTGGCAAAAGAATATTCTACCCCCAAAAGCAACCAGTTTGTGAACGGTGTTTTAGACGGCTTGGTTCAACGCTTTAAAGCAGCAGATAAAATCAAAAAATCTGGGAAGGGTTTATTGTAAAAAAATCTCTAAATTTGGGGAGTAAAACTAAAAACAGATTATGAAAAATTTCTTTTTTTCCTTATTGACGCTAACAGCGTTTACTTTGGTCTCTTGTGGAGAAGGTGAAACCAAAAAAGCAGCAACTCCTGCAGCTTCAGCTGTAGAAGCCTCTTCTGCTAAAGCAGTTTCCAATGCTCCAGTAATGACCTTTGACAAAACCATTCATGATTTTGGAACCATCCAAGAAGGGGAGCGTGTGGAAACCATCTTTACCTTCACCAATACAGGTAAGTCGGATCTTGTGATTACTGACGCACGTGGTAGCTGCGGATGTACTGTACCTGAGTATCCAAAAAACATGCCTATTGCTCCAGGAGCTACAGCGAACATTCGTGTAAGCTTTGACTCTAGCAACAAGCCTAACTTACAGCAAAAAACCGTAACCATTACAGCCAACACCAACACGGGTAGAGAAACCATCCGTATCAAGGCAATGGTTCAAGCAGATCCTGTAAAACAGCAACAACGTGACGCCGCTGCTGCAGCGCGTTTACAACAAAACTAATCTCAGATGAGTAGCTTCCATTTCTTAGTACTGCAGAGCGAGGGTCTTAGCGGCCAATTGCCCTTTCTTTTAATGATCGTTGTGGTATTTGTGTTTTTTATCATTTTACCACAGCAACGCCGTCAAAAAAAAGAAACCAATTTCATGAAAGCTCTTAAGAAAGGGGATCGTGTGATCACCAAAGGTGGGATTCATGGAAAAATTGCAGAACTCAACGACAAAGACAATACCTGCGTGGTAGAGACTTTGGCTGGAAAAATAAAAATGGAGCGTTCAGCATTATCCTTGGAGCTTAGCGGAAAGCTAAATTCAACTCCAAAGAAATAAGCCCTTCTAGATTATCGCATTAAAACCAACCTCAAGGAGGTTGGTTTTTTTATTTTTGTAAAAATCTTTTGGATGTATCAACGACTCATCAAACCCGTATTGTTTTTATTTGACCCAGAGCGGGTGCATTACTTTACTTTTTCAGCGATTAAAATTCTTTCTGCGCTTCCTGGAGCTTCCGCCATCATACGCCTACTCTTTCAGGTAAACGACCCACAATTGGAGCGCACTGTATTTGGCTTAAAATTTCCAAACCCCGTAGGTTTGGCGGCAGGTTTTGATAAAAATGCGGTGCTGTATAAAGAGTTGTCCAATTTTGGTTTTGGATTTATTGAAATCGGCACCCTAACCCCAAAAGGGCAACCGGGGAATCCTAAAAAAAGACTTTTCAGACTCAAAGAGGACGATGCCATCATAAACCGAATGGGATTCAACAATGATGGAGTTGACGATGCGGTTAAGCGTTTAAAGAAAAATAAAAATGTTCTTATTGGCGGAAACATTGGTAAAAATAAGATTACCCCAAACGAAGAGGCTGTCAACGATTACATCTATTGTTTTGAAGCTCTTTTTAATCATGTGGATTATTTTGTGGTAAACGTGAGTTCCCCCAATACCCCAAATCTTAGGGCGTTGCAAGACAAAGAACCCTTAACTCATCTTTTGTCTACCCTAAAAGATTTAAACGACAAAAAGGAAAATCCTAAACCTTTACTTTTAAAAATTGCGCCGGATTTAAGCGATGCACAATTGATGGATATAATTGACATCATTACCACAGTAAAAATCCACGGTGTAATTGCCACCAATACCACCTTGAGTAGAGAAGGACTGGCGTCAGAGAACAAAGAAGAGGCAGGTGGCTTAAGCGGAAAGCCGCTTACGGATAGAAGCACAGAAGTGATTCGATTTTTGTCAGAAAAAAGCAAGAAAGCATTTCCAATCATTGGCGTTGGGGGCATACATTCTGCTGAGGATGCCTTGGCAAAATTAGATGCCGGAGCAGATTTGGTTCAGCTATACACTGGCTTTGTCTATGAAGGGCCTGCTGTGGTAAAACGAATCAACAAAGCCTTGCTCCGCAAAACATCTTAACGAAATAAAGTCCATAAAAAAAAGCCTGATGAAATCAGGCTTTTTTTTAGGTAAAATTCATTAGTCAAAATAACTAAATGAATCGTCTGGTTTTATCGTCAGCAAGGTTTCGTAAATCAAACGTATTACGTTTTCAACGTCTTCTTTTTGAACCATTTCTACGGTTGTGTGCATATAGCGCAAGGGGAGTGAAATTAAAGCCGAAGCTACTCCACCATTGCTGTAAGCAAATGCATCGGTATCGGTCCCTGTAAAACGGGAAGAGGCTAGCCTTTGAAAGGGTATTTCTTTGGCTTCGGCCGTATCTAAGATCCGCTCACGCAATAAATTGTGTACCGCCGGAGCATAAGATACTACTGGACCTTCGCCAATTTTGGTGTGTCCCTCTTGTTTTTTATTGATCATAGGCGTTGTCGTATCATGACAAACATCGGTAACGATAGCCAAATCTGGTTTTAGGGTTTGAGTGATCATTTCCGCCCCACGTAGCCCAACTTCTTCTTGTACAGAATTGGTAATGTATAGGGTAAAAGGAAGATCTTTTTTGTTCTCTTTTAAAAGACGGGCTACTTCTGCAATCATAAATCCACCCGCACGGTTGTCGATGGCACGACATACAAATTTATTGTCGTTTAAAACTTGAAATTGATCTGGGTAGGTGATGACGCATCCGACGTGAACGCCCATTCCTTCCACTTCTTTTTTGTCTTTTGCACCGATATCGATAAAAATATTATCCAGTTTTGGTACTTCCTCTTTCCCACTTTTACGGGTATGTATTGCGGGCCATCCAAAAACGCCTTTTACGATTCCTTTTTTGGTGTGTATGTTCACCCATTTGGACGGTGCTATTTGGTGGTCACTGCCCCCGTTACGGATGACGTATATTAATCCGTCGTCGGTGATGTAGTTTACATACCAAGAAATCTCATCGGAATGCCCTTCAATCACCACCTTAAAATCAGCACCTGGGTTGATCACCCCAACAGCAGTGCCGTAGGTATCGGTAATAAATTCATCTACATAAGGACGCAAGTAGTCCATCCATATTTTTTGACCACTGGCTTCGTATCCTGTCGGCGAAGCATTGTTCAAATACGCTTCTAAAAAAGCCATTGATCCTTCATTCAAAACACTCATATTCTTTTTTTTTGATGCAAGCTAAAATAGCATTAATCCCTTGAATAAAAGAAAGAGTCTGCCGTTTATTATTTATTAAATTTGCAGAGATGAAAAAGAACTTTCTCAGTATACTCTTTGCGGTTTGTTTCCAATTGACTTTGGCACAAAGCCAAAACACGCCTTTGATTTTGGTAGAGGGGGACACGATCCCACAGCAAGGAATATCTTTAAAAGAGGTAGTGGTTTTTCAGCCCCTTCGTTTTTCAGACCGTGAAGCCTTAAAGCGGTATTTGATACTAAGGCGCCGTGTTTTTCGGGTATACCCCTATGCAAAACTAGCAGCCGATCGTCTTACGGTACTCAATCAACGTTTGGATTCTTTGGACACCAAACGCAGCCAACGCGTCTACCTTAAACGCCTGGAAGAATTCGTTTACGATGAGTTTGAGGAAGAACTTAAAAAACTATCCCGCAAACAAGGACGTATATTGATCCGGTTGGTGCACCGTCAAACGGGAAGCACTACCTATGATTTGGTGAAAGAATTGCGTACGGGCTGGAAAGCGTTTTGGTACCAACGCACGGCTTCCCTATTTAAACTCAGTTTAAAAGACGAATACGACCCGATGACGGTCTATGAAGACTACCTTATAGAAGATATACTGCAGCGCGCTTTTGCAGATCAATACCTTATAGAGCAACCTTCCGCTTTGGAATACG
>CBFIJA010000075.1:0-6527 GCA_965662875.1 Candidatus Arcticimaribacter sp. | reverse complement strand
TTGGACCTTTGGATCAGACGATCAAAGTTGGACCGTTACAGGCACAAGTGCCACGGTTCAAGATTTTGATCACCCCATTATAGATGGCGTTCAAAGCGATAGCTGGGTAACGATTCCCTACACTTCGGGGCATAAAGTTATTGCAGAAAAAGACTTTAGTAATTTTCCTAAAAACAATCTGGAAGTAGAGTTTTTTTACAAGTTAGAACGGGTAAGAGAACTCTACATTGACAATGCTTCTCGTTCAACCAGTCCTACAGTAACAGCGTCCAACACCGTCTATCTCAACCCGATGACAGCTACTGCATCCTATACTTCAGTGACCACGCCGGCCACTTATCCTGGTGCACGAAGATTTTCTCTGCTTTTCAATGGCATTCCCATTTGGGTAGCTTCTTCTCTGACCGAAGATCGATTTGAGCGGGTGAAGCTGTCCTTGCCATCGGTGTCAAGTTTTACATTGGGCATTCAAAAAGAACAATCTCAAATGTATACGCGAAAGCTCCTTTATCCAATCGATTATGAACGATCCAGTTATACAGCCAGTAGTACGGTAGCTTCCCCGACGGAAGACACGGACGGGGATGGATTGATCAACAGGAGAGATCCTTGCCCAGCACAAGCCGGAACAGACAGTGATCCAGACACCGACGGTGACGGTTGTCCAGACAGTCAGGATACGGACGATGATAACGATGGTTATTACGATACAACAGAAGTAGCCAACGATGCTAATCCTTTAATGGCAAGCTCAACTCCTAGTTATTACATCAATCACATCCGATATCCCTACATCATTCACATCCGTAACTTTACCATAAAAGTTCGAGAGTAGTCCTTAGAGAATCCGAAGTGGATTTAGAATATTCAAAGGATCTATGGTATTTTTTAAGGTTTTCATCAAGGCAATTTCCGCTTCAGATCGAGAGGTGTTTAGATAGGCTTTTTTGTCAATGCCTATACCGTGTTCTGCCGAAACGGACCCCTTGTAATGCGATAAATTTTTATAGATAATTTCGTTTATTGCATGTTTTGTTTCCGCAGTATTGTTGCTTTTACCAATGATGAAATGAATGTTTCCATCTGCGATGTGTCCGAAGGGGAAAATACATTCTACAAAAGACAATCTTTCCAATGCAGTTGTGGCTCGATCAACTTCTTTTCCCATGACAGAGATGGGAAGACTGATGTCAAAGTGTTGATCGTATTGTGCTTGACTTGCTAAAACGGAAACATCCTCGCGTATTTGCCATAAAAGCTTAAGTTCACGTTCTGTCTGCGCCAAGATTCCGTCTTCAATCAGGGCATTCTCTAGGGCTTGAGTAATGAGTTCCTCCAAACGCTGGTAATCTTTTTCTGCATGACTGCCCAAGCATTCTATAAAGACATAATAGGTGTAATTTTGATCTATGGGTGGAGTCAATTCAGACGGAGCAGAAGTCATGGCCTTGTAAGTGCGTTGCCACATCAGTTCATATCCTGTAAGGAGGCCGCCTAAATTTTTCTCTAAGAATTTGAGTAAGGCGATCACCTTGTCGTAGTCGTTGATGCCCACCAATGCGGAACAACGTGAGCTAGGCGCCTCTTGCAGCCTTAAAATCACTTTGGTAATGATGCCTAGGGTTCCTTCTGCGCCTATAAAAAGTTGTTTGAGGTCGTAGCCTGAGTTGTCTTTGATTACTTTTTTTAAAGAAGAGATGATTGTACCGTTTGGTAAAACAGCTTCAACTCCTAATACATTTGCCCGCGTCATCCCGTATCGAAACACCCGTAATCCTCCTGCATTGGTAGAAACGACCCCGCCAATTTGTGCAGATCCCTTTGCACCAAAACTCAAAGGAAGTAAAAGGTCTTTTTCTGCAGCGGCATCGATCAGTTGTTCTAAAATTACCCCAGATTGTGTCGTTAGGGTTCGGGTTTGCGTATCAATTTCCTCAATCGTATTCATCTTATCCATGGACATGACAAGCTGGTCTTTATGGGTTTGTGTGGCCCCGACCAAATTGGTAAGTCCTCCGTGAACAATGACTTGTTGATGGTGTGTACTGCAACATTTAAGAATGGCAGATACTTCTTCTGTTGATGTTGGAAAAATAACGGCTACCGCTTCTAACGGGACATCTGTTTTCCAGATGTGCGTAAATCGTTCTTTTTCCTGACCGTTGTAGAGAAGATTTTCTTTTCCAACAATTTCTATGAGTTCATTGAGGATTTCCATACTGTAAATTTACCGTCCAAAAATACTAATTCTACAATGATCCCCCTTTGTTTTCGCAAAGCTTTACATCAGATCAAGCGCATTTTGTATAGGAAGATCAAAACTCTTGCCTACCTCTGGGCAACAAAGTTTCCCCGCTACCATACTTACCCCATGGAGAAGGTTTTTATTTTCCCTGCAAGCTTTTTTCCAGCCTTCATTTGCAATTTTTTGCACGTATGGGAACGTGACATTATTCAGTGCCGAGGTAGCGGTTTGGGGCACTGCTCCTGGAATATTGGCAACACAGTAATGGGTAATGTCATTTACCTTATAGGTGGGGTTTTCATGTGTAGTGGGTTTTGAGCTTTCAAAGCAACCACCTTGATCAATGGCAACATCTACCAAAACAGAGCCTTTTTCTAAAAGCTCAAGCATGCTATTGTCGATTAATTTAGGCGCTTTTGCCCCAGGGATCAGCACAGCACCGATCACAATGTCTGTGCTGGGGAGTTGCTTTTTTATGTTGCTAGAATTTGAAAATAAAGTAGATACATTTTTGGGCAATACCTCGCTGAGATAGCGCATACGATCTAAATTTATATCCATTAAGGTTACTTCTGCACCTAAACCCGCAGCCATTTTTGCTGCTTCAGTTCCGACAACGCCACCGCCAAGAATCATTACCTTTGCGGGAGATACACCCGGTACACCCCCAAGTAATTTTCCTTTTCCGCCTTGAGGTTTTTCAAGATATTTTGCCGCTTGCTGTACAGACATTCTACCCGCAACTTCAGACATTGGAGTAAGTAAAGGAAGTTTATGATTTTTGTCCCTTATTGTTTCATAAGCTATGCAAGTTGCTTGTGAAGCCAACAAGGCTTTTGTTAGAGAAAGTGAGGCGGCAAAATGAAAGTAAGTGAATACAATTTGCCCCTTTTGTATTAAATCGTACTCAGCGACCTGCGGTTCTTTTACTTTAACAATCATGTCTGCAATGGAGAAAATTTCTGCAGCTTTTTTAAGGAGAATTGCACCTGCTTTTTTGTAGTCAAGATCAGAATAACCGCTTCCTTCACCCGCTTTTGTTTCTACAAAAACTTCATGTCCCTCTTGGGTTAAAAGCGCAACATTTTCCGGGATTAATCCAACCCGAAACTCATTGTTCTTAATTTCTTTTGGGATTCCTATTTTCATTTTTTATTTAAAGTTAATCATTTGTGTGTTTTTAAATCCTAAGGCATCGGATTATTACAATAATGGTCTTTATAACTTAATTTTTTTTAAGGACTTATGTATATTTAAGATTGAACCATAGACTTGTTTCTATTTATTTGTGTAGTTTCTAGACTCCCAGTAAATGCTGGGAGTCTTTTTATTCTTAAAACTATTTTACAACTATACTTCTAATACACGAACATCTTTTATATTTGCAATCAATAAAGGGTGTTTAGCTCAGTTGGTTTAGAGCGCTACCTTGACAGGGTAGAGGTCATAGGTTCGAATCCTATAACACCCACAACGCCTCCAGTAAGATTGGGGGCTTTTTTATGCCTAAAAGTTAAGACTGAAAAATCGGTTTGTTTTTAAATACCCTTTCTAGGACATAATTTCTTTTGATTTAGCTTTTGTTACGGGGGTGTTTTTTAAAAAAAGTTATTTTAGCTGATATGATACACAAAATTAAGTACTTGGGCCTTTCCTTTAGTGTCTTTGGCTGCTTGTTCAAGTTAATGTCTTGGATGGGCGCACAATACCTTTTAATTGTAGGACTTTCTTTATTGGGAATTTATTTTCTACTAAAAGTCTTCAAATAATTTAGGCAAAATCCAAGTTTATCCATTTGAGAAGATAAAGATGCAACGCATAGAGTTCTAAGCTGCTTTTACTTCAATTTTATTAGTTTAAAAAGGAGAAGATTATTGATTTTTATGGTTTTATTGCATTTTTAACCCTATGAAAATCAATAATATAAATAAAATCAGTATCTTTAGAGTATAGATGCAGGGGTTTAAATTGTAATAAATTTTTTCATTTTGATTATGTTGTTTGACCATGCCCGTATATGTTTAGGATTTTAATACGTGGATGCCCCTGCATTTTTTTATTCCCTATAATGTTAAGTAATCATTAACAGGCTTTTGTTCTTCATTTCTCAAAGAGAATTTCTAATTTTTAGCCCCATAAAAATAGCAACTTGGCAATGATTTGGTCTCCTTTTTGTCAAGCCGTGAAATCGGCGTTACCCTTACATTAATTGCTTCCTTAGCTTGAATGAGCTTTGTAATTTTACACCATAAAAATCAAACGTTATGAAGCTATTTACATTTATCCTTACCACAGTTATGTTTAGTTTTTCAACAGCTAAAACATCACCACTGAGCCCCGAGAAGAAAGCAGAGGTCATCAGTGCTTTTGACACCTTAGATTACGTTTATTTTGAAACCGCCATCAAAAAAAGGCAGTTGGATCCCAATCAGTTCATCAACGGTAAACCTCTTTTGATTCACGCGGTAATCAACGATCAACCAGAAATGGTACGTTTGTTGATCACCTATGGAGCAAAACTTTCCATTACTAGTGCCGAAGGTCATGATGCGGATTATTATGCAGACAAACACAAAGCCATTCATGCCAAAGCAGAGCTAATTGTCATAAAAGCTTAAATCAATTTCCTACAAAAATGTTGATTGAGGGCCCCTTTTTAGGGGCTTTTTTTGTTTGGTGCTTTGGGTCTAGATGTTCTTTCACTTTTGTATATTGTTCTTTAAAATGGAATGAATATGAAATTGAAAGTTTGGACATTGTTCTTTTTGATGGGTGCCTTTTTATCGGCGCAAAACATCCAACCGGAGTGGATGAAAGGAATTTCGCCCAGGAATATAGGCCCTGGGGGCATGAGTGGTAGAATCACAGCCATAGATGTAGTCGCATCTTCCCCGGACATAATGTATGTTGGTACCGCCTCTGGTGGGGTATGGAAATCTACAAGCGGTGGAGTGAAATGGAACCCTATTTTTGACGATCAAGTGACAGCCTCTGTAGGGGCTATTGCCATACAACAATCCAACCCTGATGTTGTTTGGGTGGGTACAGGAGAAGGAAATCCCCGAAATAGTCTTAATGGCGGTTATGGCATTTACAAATCCCTAGACGGTGGAAAAAGCTGGCAATCTATGGGCTTAGAAAAAACCCGACACATACACCGGATCATTATTGATCCCAATCAACCCAATACCGTTTATGTAGCTGCTATAGGTTCACCCTGGGGGGAACATCCTGAGCGTGGAGTTTATAAAACAACAAACGGCGGTAAAAGCTGGCGGAAAGTCTTGTTTGCCAATAACAAAACAGGTGCTGCAGATCTAGTAATGGATCCCAAAAACCCCAACAAACTCATAGCAGCATTATGGGAGCACAAACGAGACCCTTGGTTTTTTAATTCGGGTGGTAAAGGAAGTGGTATTCACGTAAGTTATGATGGTGGGGAAACCTGGAAAAAGAAAACAGAAAAAGAAGGTTTACCTAAGGGAGATTTAGGGCGTATAGGGCTTGCCTTTGCTACCAACAAGTCGAATGTAGTTTATGCACTTGTAGAAGCGAAAAAAAATGCGCTGTACCGCTCAATAGACGGCGGAGATAACTGGAAAAAAGTAAACGATAAAAAAGACATTGGAAATCGTCCCTTCTATTATTCTGATATTGCTGTAGATCCTGAGAATGAAAATAGAGTGTATTCGGTATTTACTTATGTAAATGTTTCTGAAGACGGTGGGAAAAATTTCACCCAATTGATGCCCGCTTATCGCGTCAGTAACGGGGTGCATCCCGATCACCATGCCTGGTGGATTCATCCTAACGATGGTTCTTTTATGATTGATGGAAACGACGGTGGATTGAACATCACGCGTGATGGGGGGAAAAGCTGGCGATTTGTAGGGAATATTCCCGTAGCACAATTTTACCACATTAGCGTGGACGATGAGTACCCTTATAACGTGTATGGCGGCATGCAAGACAATGGCTCTTGGAGAGGGCCGGCATATGTTTGGAAAGCACAAGGCATCCGTAACGCTTATTGGCAAGAAATTGCTTTTGGGGACGGCTTTGATGTTGTACCCGATTTAGACGATTCTCGTTATGGTTATGCCATGAGTCAACAGGGAAATGTATCGCGGTACGATTGGAAAACCGGAAACAACTATATTGTGCGTCCTACACATCCAGATCCGGAGGTTCGCTTGCGTTTCAATTGGAATGCAGCCATAGGCCAAGATCCCTTTGACAATAGTACGGTTTATTTTGGAAGCCAATTTGTACACAAGAGTGC
>CBFIJA010000074.1:0-6576 GCA_965662875.1 Candidatus Arcticimaribacter sp. | reverse complement strand
TGATAAAATCCTATTCCCCCAGCTTATCCGATGTATTTAAAATTAAAGAAAGCCCACAGTTGATTGATTCGTTGACGGGGCCTAAAAAAGAAGTGGATTATTCCATTTTTTCTGTTCCTGTAATATCCACTTTTATTCCCAGTAAAGGAGCAGCACGGAAACTGCAACCCAAAACCCCGAAACTGCAGTACAACTCAAGGGCTTTCCTTGGTTTTGGTGGGTTCAACCGTCTGTTGGCCGAATACGGAACCTATTGGGAAATTGATCGGCGTCAGCAGGTGAGTTGGTTACTGCAGCTTAACCCTACGTTTAAAGAGGTTCCTACGGCTCTCTTGGAGAGCGGTCAAGGGCACTATTTATTGGATATCAATCATCGATATGCCACCAACAAACGGAATTCTTTTTCGCAATTGAATTTTAGGCAGCATCAACAGAACTTTTATGGGCTAAGAGAAGCCTTTACAGATCCTGTGATCACGGAAAATATTTCTCCCCAACAACAATTGAATTACTTAAGCGTAAACACGCAATGGCAGTGGTATGATTTGGCCATTAAAGAGGTGCATTTAAAAACCTATTTTACCTCAGATAGTTTTTCATCAAACGAATTGGAAGTACAGCTCAACTCTAAATTTCAAGTAGATATAGGCGCCATTACTTTAGGGTTAAACCCTGAATTTAGCTATTTGAGTACAGGCTTTGATCAAGCCTTTTACACCCAAGATGCGTACGAATATTCTTCCGGCTTAGGGAAACTTCGGTTGTTTGCCAGTAAAACCCGCGGTAAGTTTAAATTTAAATTTGGTGCGCTGGGCGTTTATGCTTTTGGCGATGAGTTTGAAGAAAAAAATCTTTACATCTATCCGGATGTAGATGTGTCCTACCAACCTGCCAAAGGAAATTTCGCTCCTTTCTTGAAGGTCAAGGGAAGTTTGCGTCAAAACGGTTTCCGTCGCTTTACACATTTGAATCCCTATACGGCCCCTGGAATTGCACTTCAGGCGTCCGATCTACCGCTAGAAGTACGTCTGGGAACGCGCTCTAAATTTGCTGCAGGCTGGGAATTTACCTGGAACGCCGTATACGAAAACAATCGTCAAACCCCCTTATTCCGATCGGTAGGTTTTGATACGCAAAACCAAGCGTTTATTCCTTTCCGTTATGGAAATGCCTTTGAGGTGATTTACAATGAATTGACTTCAATAGGGGTAGAGGCTCAGTTGTCCGCTGCTTTTAAAAATGGTGGACAATTGCGTTTATCCGCTTCCTATTTGGATTATGAAGCTCCTGAAGATGATTTTCTCCTTACCAATTTACCGCAACTAACACTTGATTTTAGTGGGACTTTAAAAATAACGCCTAAGATTTATGCCCAGTGGAACCTTATGCATAGAGGCGATAGAACCAATACCTTTAGAGATGTATTTTTAGGACAAGATCTAGCCAACGCTCCATTTTTAGAAGAAACACTTCCTTCATACACTCAATTGGATGCAAAAATCATTTATCAGCTTAACGACCGTTGGGAGTTTGAGGTAAATGGAACCAATCTCCTGGATGAAACCCAATACCAATGGGCCAGCACCCCTGTTTATGGGAGGGCATTTTTGTTTGGTGTGCGCTACAACTTTGATCTGAATTTTTAAACCTTTTACAGCTTGGAATAGCGGAGTTGCATTTCCATACTTTTCAATTACATTTGTCAAAAAAAAATAATGAAACAATTCTTACCGCTTATAGGTCTTTTGTGGATAATCAGTTCTTGTTCCACAGCAGATGCAGATTTTGTTGTTTATAACGCTAAAGTTTACACGGTAAATCGCGATTTTTCTGTAGCCTCTGCTTTCGCTGTTAAAAACGGGAAATTCATTGCGGTAGGAGGCGATGAAATTAGAACGCGTTATTCTAGCGTTTCAGAATTGGATGCCAATGGCTTGCCGATTTATCCCGGCTTGATTGATGCCCATTGTCATTTTTATCGTTTAGGATTGATTCAAGATCAGGTAGACCTAAGAGGTGCCAGCAGTGAACAAGAAGCGGTGGATCGTTTAGAACAGTATGCTAAACCCCTCCCCAAGGGCCCATTGTTGGGGAGAAGTTGGGATCAAAACCTATGGGAGGTAAAAGAATTTCCAAGCCGGGCCTCCTTGGATGCCCTTTTTCCAGATCGTCCAGTTGTGCTTCAGCGCGTTGACGGTCATGCCGTTTGGGTAAATTCGTATGTGCTTGAAAAAGCAAACATTACGGCAGACACCCAAATAGAAGGTGGGGAAGTGGTCTTAGTGAATGGGGAGCCCAGTGGCGTTTTGGTGGACAATGCCATGGATCTTGCCTATGCGATCTTACCAGAACCCAGTCGTGAAACCCAAATCCGCGCTTTGCAAAAGGCAGAGGCAATTGCCTTTGCCAATGGTTTAACCTCTGTCGATGATGCAGGTTTAGACAGAAGTCAAATTGAATTGATTGACAGTCTTCAAAAAGCAGATGCGCTAAAGATGAAAATCTATGCCATGATTTCAAACACTGCTGACAATCTTGAATATTATTTAAATAAGGGGCCTTTCCAAACGAATATGCTAAACGTACGCTCGGTGAAGGTATATGCCGATGGTGCTTTGGGAAGTAGAGGAGCGGTACTGAAAAAGGAATACAAAGATGCACCCAATCACAAAGGTTTTTTTGTAACTCCAACAGAAGAAATAGAGCAATTGGCCTACAAATTAGCAAAAAAAGGATTTCAGATGAATACGCATGCCATTGGTGATCAGGCCAATGCAATTGTGTTAAAAGCTTATGACAAGGCCCTTAGAATCACAGCCGATCCCCGTTGGAGGGTCGAGCATGCCCAAATCGTAGACCCTGCAGATTTGGCTTATTTCGGGTCTAAAATCATTCCTTCCGTACAGCCTACACATGCAACCAGTGATATGGAGTGGGCAGACGAGCGTTTGGGAGACGAACGCTTAAAAACAGCTTATACGTTTAAAGATCTTTTGGATTGGTCAGGGAAGCTTGCCTTAGGGACAGATTTCCCCGTAGAAGAAGTAAGTCCTATAAAAACTTTTTATGCCGCAGTAGTTCGAAAAGATACGGGCGGGAGTCCAGAAGACGGATTTCAAATGGAAAACGCCTTATCTCGCTCTGAAGCTTTAAAAGGAATGACCCGATGGGCCGCCTATTCAAATTTTGAAGAAAATCAAAAAGGAAGCATAGCGGTAGGCAAGGATGCTGACTTTGTAATGTTGACAAAAGACATCATGGCCGTCAGTGAAGCACAAATTCTTTCTGCCGAAGTTTTGGCTACCTTTTCCAATGGGAATATGGTTTACCGCAGAGGGAAAAAACAGTAAAATTTACAGTCAAGCTCCTTTTTGCGTAACTTTTAATATATATTTTAAATCATATTGGTGATTAAGATTAAATACATTAATTGATTTTAATATTTATGTTTTAAATATTTCGTAATAATCTATTTTTGCTAAAAAAATATATTATGTGCGGTATCGTATGTGCTTTTGAATTGAAGCAACCCAGTGAACAACTTCGTCCACAATTATTGGAAATGTCTAAGACAGTCCGACACAGAGGCCCGGATTGGAGCGGGATTTTTTCAAACCCCAAGGCCCTTATGGGGCATGAGCGTTTGGCCATTGTCGATCCAACTTCTGGCAATCAGCCTTTGTACAGTGAAGATGGACGTTACGTCCTCGCTGCCAATGGAGAAATATACAACCATGCAGAATTAAAAAAACAATTCGAAGGGAAATACAATTTTCAGACGGCTTCTGACTGTGAAGTTATCTTAGCGTTGTATCAAGAAAAAGGTCCAGCATTTGTCGATGAACTCAACGGTATTTTTGGTTTTGCATTGTACGACACACAAGAAGATCGTTATTTTATTGCTCGAGACCACATGGGGATTATCCCCTTGTACATGGGGTATGATGCAAATGGAACTTTTTACGTTGCATCTGAATTAAAAGCCCTTGAAGGGGTATGCACTAAAATTGAGTTGTTTCCTCCGGGACATTATTTAACCTCCGACCAAGAAGCCCCTGTTCAGTGGTATCAACGCGATTGGATGGAATTCGATGCGGTAAAAGAAAACAGCACCAGCATCGATGCGCTCCACGATGCCTTGTCCGATGCGGTTCACCGACAATTGATGAGTGATGTGCCCTATGGCGTGTTGCTTTCTGGAGGTTTGGATTCTTCTGTAACTTCTGCCTTGGCGAAAAAATTTGCTGCAAAACGTGTAGAAAGTGGAGACGAGCAAGGCGCTTGGTGGCCACAGTTGCATTCATTTTCTGTAGGCTTGGAAGGTTCACCCGATTTGGCCGCCGCAAGATTAGTAGCCGACCATATCGGAACCGTTCACCACGAAATAAAATTCACCATTCAAGAAGGGCTGGATGCAATACGCGATGTAATCTATCATTTAGAAACCTATGACATTACCACAGTACGGGCATCTACCCCTATGTATTTGATGGCGCGTGTGATCAAGTCTATGGGGATAAAAATGGTGTTGTCCGGCGAAGGAGCAGACGAGCTGTTTGGTGGATATTTGTATTTCCACAAAGCACCAACAGCCAAAGATTTTCACGAAGAAACCGTGAGAAAGCTAGATAAGCTGCATCAGTACGACTGCCTTAGAGCCAATAAATCTCTTGCGGCATGGGGTATTGAAGGACGCGTTCCTTTTCTAGACAAAGAATTCATGGATGTTGCGATGCGTATCAATCCAGAAGATAAAATGATCAACGGAGAACGTATGGAAAAATGGGTCATCCGTAAGGCTTTTGAAAAATACTTGCCCGAAAGTGTTGCTTGGAGGCAAAAAGAGCAGTTTTCAGACGGGGTTGGCTACAGTTGGATAGATACCCTCAAAGAAGTAGTAGAGGCCGAAGTAAGCGACGAGCAAATGGCAAATGCGCACTACAAGTTCCCCGCCCAAACCCCACAAAATAAAGAGGAGTTTTATTACCGCAGTATTTTTGAAGGACATTTCCCTTCCGAAGCTGCTGCACTCTGTGTGCCCTCAGTGCCTTCTGTGGCGTGTAGCACCCCCATAGCACTGGAGTGGGATGAGGCATTCAAAAACATGAATGACCCTAGCGGAAGAGCCGTAGCAAAGGTGCACGATGACGCCTACAATGAGTAAAACCGAGGATTGAATTAAACGTTTATTTTCTCTATTTAAAACCCGCTTGAAAAAGCGGGTTTTTTCCACATAAAATGTTGATAACTTCAAGGGATTCAAGCGCGCAAAACACAGCGATTCCAGGGTGAAAATTGTATATTTGAAAGAATGCCCCAACCACAAATTTAATACAACCAAACATGAGTGAAACAACACCAAATCCACAGTATTCTGCAGACAGCATTCAGGCCCTAGAGGGCATGGAGCACGTGCGTATGCGCCCTTCTATGTACATCGGTGATGTAGGCGTTAGAGGGTTGCATCATTTGGTCTATGAAGTCGTAGACAACTCTATTGACGAAGCCCTTGCAGGCCACTGTGATACCATCAGCGTCACCATCAACGAAGACAATTCCATCACCACCAAAGATAACGGTAGGGGAATCCCGGTTGGGATGCATAAAAAAGAAGGCGTTTCTGCCTTAGAGGTAGTAATGACCAAGATTGGTGCTGGAGGGAAATTTGATAAAGATTCCTACAAAGTTTCTGGAGGATTACACGGGGTGGGGGTATCTTGTGTAAACGCCTTGTCAGAATCGTTGAAAGCAACCGTTTATCGGGACGGAAAAATTTGGGAACAAGATTACGAACGCGGAAAACCAAAAGCCCCTGTTCAAGAGGTAGGCACCACAGATGAACGTGGAACGCTGGTTACCTTTAAACCCGACCCTCAAATTTTTCAGCAAACCCTAGAGTATACTTACGATACTTTGGCCAACCGTATGCGCGAATTGGCCTACCTGAATAAAGGGATCACCATAACCATTACAGACAAGCGAAATAAAGACGAAAAAGGAGCGTTTATTGGAGATGTCTTCCACTCTCAAGAGGGGCTGAAAGAATTCATCACCTTTTTAGATGAAACGCGTGAAGCCATCATTCAAGACGTGATTTCCATTGAAGGAGAAAAAAATGGAATCCCTGTTGAAGTAGCGATGATTTACAATACGTCTTTCTCAGAAAATTTGCATTCCTATGTAAATAATATCAACACCCATGAGGGGGGAACGCACTTATCCGGTTTTAGAAGAGGATTGACGTCCACCTTAAAAAAATATGCTGATAACTCCGGTTTGTTGGATAAACTCAAGTTTGAAATCAGTGGGGATGATTTCCGTGAAGGATTAACAGCCATCGTTTCAGTGAAAGTATCTGAACCTCAGTTTGAGGGGCAAACCAAGACAAAACTGGGGAACAGAGAAGTAACTTCTGCCGTTTCGCAGGCAGTTTCTGAAATGTTGGAAAACTACTTGGAGGAAAATCCAAACGACGCTAAAACCATAGTTCAAAAAGTTATTTTAGCGGCTCAGGCACGCCATGCTGCTCGAAAAGCACGTGAAATGGTTCAGCGAAAAACCGTGATGAGCGGAGGT
>CBFIJA010000073.1:0-6630 GCA_965662875.1 Candidatus Arcticimaribacter sp. | reverse complement strand
TTGAAGTTGAACCGACAAAAGGAAAAGACATTGAAACTTTTTCCATTTGGTTCTCAAACCTGCACAACAATGGGGGAACGCTAAATCTTGGGTGGGCAGACACACGTGTCGCTTTGCCTTTTGGTGTGCCTACAGTGGCTAAAGCAACAGCCTCCATTCAGGAAGCATTAAAGAAAGATCCTAAACACCGTGACTATTATAGCGCTGCAGTGTATTATCTTCAAGAAGGGCAAGATTTAAACCAAGCAAAAGCATGGATTGAAAAAGCAATTGAAGGTAAGGATGATGCCTACTGGTATTTTCGACAGTATTCTTTAATCCTTGAAGGATTGGAAGACGTAAACGGAGCCATTGCTGCTGCAAAACAATCTTTAGCGTTGGCAGAAAAAGCAGGAAACCCCGACTATGTTCGTATGAACAAAGCTGCAATTGCCGAGTGGAGTAAATAATCCTAACGTAACAAAAATGTAAAACCCTACCCTTTGGTGGGGTTTTTTTGTTGGCTTTGAAAAAGAAGACTCAACACTACCGTTAAAATGGCGCCAATAAAGTTAAGCCATAAAAAGCTCACCCAATCTTGCCAAAAAATAAAGAGAATAACCAACTCTGATACAATTGCCGCCCAAAAGACTGCGTTTCCTTTTACGCGATGCAGAAAGAAGGCAACTAAAAACACCCCTAAGATGGTACCGTAAAATACAGAGCCAATGATGTTCACCAATTGAATTAAATTTTCTGCCAAACTGCCAAAGCTTGCGAATAAAATGGCAATACCGCCCCAAAGTAAAGTGAAGCCTTTTGAGGCTGCAACCAATTGGCCCGGTGTTTTTTCTTTTGTATTGCGTTGGTACAAGTCAACCGTTGTTGTTGCAGCGAGTGCATTTAATTCTGAAGCGGTGGAACTCATTGCTGCTGATAGAATTACAGCCAATAAAAGCCCAATCAATCCTTGGGGGAGATACCCCAAAATAAACGATATAAAAACATAGTCTTTGTCATTGGTTTCTTGGCTGGGGTCTGCTTTTTGAATTAAAAATTTTGCACGATTGCGCAACTGCCTTTCTTGTTGATCCAACTGAGCGATATTTTCCAAGCTAATTTCATCCATTTTACCCTTCAATAAATCATGGCGCAATACTTGTGTTGCCTGATGTTCTCTTTCTAAAGCCTTGTATGCATTCGCTTGAGGAGATTTCAGGACTGTTTCAACTCCTTTCGGATTAAAATGAAGCGGAGCGGTTTCAAACTGATAAAACACAAAAACCATCACGCCTACCAAAAGGATAAAGAATTGCATAGGGACTTTTAAAAACCCATTCATGATGAGTCCCATTTGACTTTCTTTAACGGATTTTCCTGACAAATACCGTTGCACTTGACTTTGGTCTGTTCCAAAGTAGGAGAGTGCTAAAAAGAGTCCGCCGGTAATGCCACTCCAAAAGGTATAACGGTTGTTGGGGTCTAGGCTAAAGTCTATTGTGTTTAGCTTTCCTGTTTTCCCAGCAATTTCAAGGGCACGCGTGAAGCTTATTTCGTTTGGAAAGCTTTGGATGATAAATCCGAAGGCTAGGATCATTCCTGAAAAGATGATGAACATCTGTTGTTTTTGGGTCACATTTACAGCAGCAGTTCCGCCAATGACCGTATAAAAAATAACCACGAGTCCAATGAGAACGATCAATGGCTTTAACGGCCACCCTAGCACAACACTTAAGATAATGGCTGGAGCATAAATGGTGATTCCAGCAGCCAATCCTCTTTGAATTAAAAACAAGATCGCAGTTAGTGTTCGGGTACGTTGGTCAAAACGTTGTTCTAAAAATTCATAGGCCGTGTAGACCTTTAGTTTGTGGTATAAAGGAATAAAAAAGAGACAGATGATGATCACAGCAAAGGGGAGACCAAAATAAAACTGCACAAATCCCATCCCGTCATGAAAGGCTTGCCCTGGGGTAGATAGAAATGTAATGGCACTGGCTTGGGTAGCCATTACAGAAAGACCAACGGTCCACCAACGGGCACTGTTTCCGCCCTTTAAATAGTCGGAAATGTTTTCGTTTTTTCTGTTTTTCCATGCCCCATATCCTACAATAAATCCGAGGGTACCCAGTAAAATAATCCAGTCTAAAGAGGTCATGCGCTAAAACTTTTCATGAATATCAAAAAGCCAAACCAGTACAATACATTGGCCAAAGCGAGATAGGTGTAAATTTTATTTTTTGAAGACATTAGAGTGCAATTAAGTTCAATAGCAAACGATAGGCTCCTGGCACCCCAGCGGGTAATTCTCTAAAGAAGCTCAAGCCTGTATAGACCACAGTCCCTTTTCCGTGTTTCGCCACCAAAAGACTACCCAGTTTTTCCTTTTCACCTTCATCATTCATGCTCAACAACGGCTTGTATTTTGTTTCCCAATCGTCAGCAAAATAAAGTCCCCGTTCCTGGACCCATCCCTCAAAATCTTTTGTTGAAATTTTATGGGGAAAATTCAAAGCAGGATGGTCGGGTGCTATAATGCGAACATTACTATTTTCGTCGGTCACTCGATCTCTTGAGAGTTGGATTGGGTAAGGCAGGATGTCTTTTGTTTTCATTCTCCTGCTGGTGTTGTATTGCACAATTAACGTACCTCCTTGCTTGGCAAAATCAAATAACATTTGATTTTTAAATTGCAATGATTCAATCACATTATATGCTCGAATTCCCAACACTACAGTATCGAATTGATTCAATTCTTCTTGGGTAACTTCATCGATGTCTATGAGAATTATGTCCAGCCCAATGGCTTCGAGGTTTTCTTTCACTAAATCTCCAGCCCCCATAAGATAACCGATTTTCTTTTCTGGGAGGGTAAGGTCCAATCGAACCAATTTAGCTTCACTGGGTTGCGCTACATATTGTTTTGGGATATGATCATAGGCAATGGTTTCTACGGAATATACATTTTTCTTCTGTCCTGCTTCGAGTACCAAAGGTCCCATCAAACCACTTTCTGCATTTGGTGTAGGTTCTACGGTATAGTTAAGAAATACGGAACTTCCTCTTTGGTTTAAAGAAATCGGCTTTACTGCAGCATCGATTTTCCATCCTTCAGGAAAGCAAAGTTCAACTGCACCCGAGAAAGAACGGCCATAGTTGGTTACTTGTAAACGAACGGTTTGCGGCTCGTTTTTCGCGTACAAATGAATGTCTTTGTCAAAGTTGATTCCCACTGCTGGAAGGGTATAAAAAGGAGTAACTACTTCTCCCCGTACAGGGTCATTGATGCGGTAGTTTACTTTTTCTATAAACGAAATGTTTTGACCGTTGATGTTCATTTCTATTGGAAGTTGCAGTGGTGGTGTTTCCGGAGAACCGATAAGTGCTTCGTCTTCAATTTTGAAGCTGCCTAAACTCCCCTTTTTTAATAACCAATACGGGGAGGATAAATTTTCTTTTAAATCAAGAACAATGCTTCGGTTTACGGCAGTATTGGTGGGCATTGAAAAATCCATTGGCCTAAGATTAACGGATTTTAGAATGACAGTTTCATTGCTCTGGTGTACTGCTGCAAGTTTAATGTTTACTTGCTCTCCAGGGATTCCGTATCCTCGTTCAGCATTCAATTGCAATTCCAAGCCTGCACAGGCCTTTATTAGTGCTTTTGTTTCAGCGAGCTTTCTAGTTTTCCATACCGAGGGAGATAATTTTTCAATGGCTTGATGAATTTTCAAAAGGAGGGGTAGACTTTTTTTTGGTGCTTTAAAATCAAAGTTGTCGATTGCTTTCTGAACCAATGCCCCAACTTTTTCTCCTCCGTTTAGACGTGTCCAAGAAGTATTAATTCCTTCAAAAGGATCATTTCCTTTTGGACGGTCACCATTTATAAGCTCGATGTATTCGGTTCGACTTCCCAGACTGGGAGAGCTGCCAAAACCTTGCGATTTATGAGAACTTCTACTGGCTGCGGCAATTTCACTGTTAGAGATGCCTCGCAAGGGATCATCATTTCCAATTTCTAAAGCCAATAAGTTTGCTTTATCTGCTTTTTCAAAGCGCTCTCTACTGCCGTAAAACCACCATGAAGTATTGAAAAATTGTCTTCTGACTTGCCATGGGGCTACGTTTTTGAGCTGTTCAGAATAACTGTTAATATCTGCTGTACGCGAAAATGCTTGATGGCTCAGCAAGGCAGAAGAGGTGTGGTGACCGTGAGTTCTACCGGGAGTGCGGTGATCAAATCGGTGAATAATGATGTCCGGTTGAAACGCTCGAATGCGATAAATTACTTCGCCTAAGATTTGCTCTTCATCCCAAATTTTCAAGGTTTCTTTTGGGTGTTTGGAATAACCAAAATCAATGGCAGAACTAAAGTATTGTTCTCCACCGTCAATTTTTCGAGCTTGGATCAGTTCATTGGTTCGTATTACCCCCAATAATTCTCTGAGTTCTGTACCGATTAAGTTTTGTCCACCATCCCCTCGGGTAAGCGCAAGGTAACCCGAATGCGCATGCACATGGTTGGAAAAGTGTGAAATCAAAGCCGTGTTTTCATCGTCTGGATGTGCCGCTACATAAAGCATAGATCCAAGAAAATTTAACTTCTCTAATTGTCTATAGATACTCCCCGTGTCTTGTGCGGTAATCGATGAAAGATACAAAACCCCCAATAGGAAAGAGACTGTTTTTTTTGACATGCTTAATTGAGTTTAAAGGGTTGGCGTAAACGTTCAGCGGCATTGTTATTTTCTTGCCAGTATTGACGACGCTCGGTATGAATGCGTTGGGCTGTAGTGGTATAGTGTTCTCCCTTTTGGGTGTATTCTTCTTTCCATCCCTCAATGATGTAAGGAAAGGATGTAGCGAAATAAACGGTTAAACGTCTACCTGTTTGGGGATAATCCAATCGGTATTCTCCAGCTTTTAGGTGGGCAACCGCTTCCTTGGCCTTTGGATCTATGTGCTTTAAACGAATGTTTTCTAAAGAAGGCAAAACTTTTATTTTTCCCACGGGAAGCTGATTTGGGTCAAACCGAATTATATTCCATAGTTCATCCTCACTGAAGGATTTTGACAAACTGCGTTTTTCGTCTGCTTCGCCTTCAAAATAGGAATGAGATACAAAAGAGAAATCGGTGGGCCCTGCATTGAGTTGTAAATAACTCTGACCACACCATTCTTGTATGGACGCTACACTTTTTATCAAAGGATGTTCTTTTCTCAAAGACGAGAAAGAACTGTTCATGATAGCGTAGGGGTATATGCCCGTTAAAAAACGTTTGGTTCGGTTCGATTTTAATACGGGGATCGTTGTTTTTGATTTTTGATTGGCTTTCACTTGTTCTTGTGCTAAGAAATCTTCTGTGACAAAAATCAAAACGGCTTTCCCCTCGCGTTGTTCCCCGTAGCGCGATTGAATTAAGTCATAGGAACTAATTTCTGCATGACCGTCAAACCAATGTGATTTAAACGCTTTACTGAGTTGGGCATGCACAGAAAAAGAAAACAAAACAATAAGATAAAGGAGCTTTTTCATTCGTTGCAAATTTTTTCCAAGGTAGCCAATACTTGAGCAACAGGCAAACCTACAATATTGGTATAACTCCCCTCGATTTTTTCAATCCCAATGGTGCCAATCCATTCTTGTATGCCATAGGCTCCAGCCTTATCAAAGGGTTTAAAATGATCAATGTAAAATTCGATTTCTTCTTCTGTTAAGGGTTTAAAATAAACGGTGCTTACTTCATGAATTAGATGCTGTGCGTTGGCCAGGGTAAAGCCTACAGCCGTAATGACTTCGTGGGAAGATCCTGAAAGCTGTTCTAACATGCTTTTCGCTTCTGGAATGTCGGTTGGTTTTCCCAAACATTGATGATTACTCCAAACAATCGTATCGGAAGTGATAACGACTTCATCTGGCTGTAAATTCTTAAAAGGGGTTGCCTTTAATTTTGCTAGATAATTTGGAATTTCAGCACCCATCAAATGGGGTGGGTATACTTCCTCAACCGCATGGGTTTTTACTTCAAAATGAATGCCGATATCCCTTAAAAATTGATGTCTTCGTGGGGAGTTAGAAGCGAGTATGATTTTTTTATTTAAAAATCGATCCATGCTAGTCGTTTTTTGCTCCAACATTGGTGAGCCATTTTCCTTGAACGCGTAAAGTTTGTTCAACGATATCTCGAACACAACCTTCGCCTCCTTTTTTGTGGGAAATGTAATTTGAAATTACTTTCACATCAGAAACAGCATCTTGAGGGCAAGCGGCTACAGCGACTTTTTCCATTACTTCGATGTCTGGAACATCATCTCCCATATAGAGAATTTCATTCGGAGAAAGGCCGTAACTGTCTAAGAGGTCTTGGTAGGGCTCGCCTTTGTGATGTGCTCCTAGATAAATGTCGTACACCCCCAAGGCTTTTAAACGATTGCGAACACCCTCGTTTGTGCCCCCAGAAATGATGCATACTTTGAATCCCTGCACCAAAGCGCACTTTAGCGCATAGCCGTCTTTCACATCCATTTCCCGATACATTTCTCCTTCTGTTGTTATCATGACCTTGCCATTGGTTAATACGCCATCCACATCAAAAATAAAGGTTGTAATCTTTGGCAGTAACGCTTTGTAATTGGGTTTATCCATCTTTT
>CBFIJA010000072.1:0-6635 GCA_965662875.1 Candidatus Arcticimaribacter sp. | reverse complement strand
CGACCATCCCTACTGGGATTTCCATTGCTCTACCAATGCCAATTAGGGCAATGCCTACCGTTGCAGAAGTTGTCCAACTGCTTCCTGTGGCTAAGGAGATCAAAGCACATATTACGATGCATGCTGGTAAAAAAATACTGGGGTGTAAGATTTGTAAACCATAATAAATCATTGCTGGAATGATACCGCTAAGCAGCCAAGTACCTGCGAGTGCACCCACAAACAAAAGAATTAAAATGGCTCCAGTAGTGGACTTGAGATTGGCGCCAACCGCCTCTAACATTTGCCCATAGCTCACTCGATTTCGAAAACCTACAATTGCAGCAAATGCTGCTCCAATCAATAAAATGAATTGGTTAGAGCCGCTCAAAGCATCATCACCAAAAACACTAACATTGAAGGCAAGAAGGATCACTAAACCAATTACTGGGAACAAGGCTTGTCCCAAACTAATTTCCTTAGGAGACTGTTGCATATCAAATTCTTTACCGTAATGATACAACTTTTTATTTTTTTCTTCCTTCCCTCCGTTGTGTTTTATAGTGCAAGTATACGGTATTGATGAATCCTAAAATTATCCCCAATCCAATGAAAATATAGACCATGGTGAAAATTTTGCCGCTTACAGTTTGAGGGGAAAAATCGCCGTACCCAATGGTGGTTAATGTGATTACTGAAAAGTAAAAAGCATCCAACCAAGTCCATCCTTCGACATAATGATAGGTAATTGTGCCAATGATCAATATGATTCCAGAAACACGTAGTAATTTTTGGTATTCTTTGTCCCGTAAAAAGGACAATATTATTTTAAAAATAAACATGGAGGTTAGGGGGATTTAAGTTCATAGTCGAGGGTGTGATTAAAATATTTGGGCAAAACAATTTTGTTTTAAAAAGACAAAAAAGTAAAAAAAAGTAGGTTTAATTCACACCAAGGTATAGAAATCATTAAAAACAAAAAAATGGATGTTTAGATTCCCCTGAAACATTTGTATTTTCGCATCAGACAATTAAACGAAACCACATGAGTCAATTTGATGTTGCCGTAATCGGATCAGGTCCTGGAGGATATGTTGCAGCCATTCGCTGTGCCCAATTGGGCATGAAAACAGCCCTAATCGAAAAATACAATACCCTAGGGGGGACTTGTTTAAACGTAGGTTGTATTCCTTCTAAATCATTGTTGGACTCTTCTCATCACTACGAAGACGCGATTAAACACTTTGACACTCACGGGATTGAAATTCCTGGAGAAATCAAGGTGAACTTTGAAAAAATGATCGCCCGTAAGCGGGGAGTGGTAGAGCAAACCACAAAGGGGATTGACTTTTTGATGGACAAGAATAATATCACTGTTTACAAAGGTTTAGGAAGTTTTATAGATGCCACTCACATTAAAATTGATGGCGAAAGCGATACCACCATTGAAGCCAAAAACACAATCATTGCAACTGGTTCAAAACCTGCAAGTTTACCCTTTATCGCTTTGGATAAAGAAAGGGTCATTACTTCTACAGAGGCTTTAGAATTAAAAGAAATCCCAAAGCATATGATTGTCATTGGAGGTGGGGTCATTGGTTTAGAATTGGGTCAAGTATACCGCCGTTTAGGAGCAGAAGTTTCTGTTATTGAGTATGCTGATCGCATTACTCCAGTAATGGATAGTGCCGTTTCTCGTGAATTGACGAAAGTCCTGAAGAAACAGGGAGTTAAATTTTATTTGTCTCATGGTGTAAACAAAGTAGAACGCAATGGCGAAGTCGTTCGCGTTACAGCGACCGATAAAAAAGGAAAAGCGGTTCAGTTTGAAGGAGATTATTGTTTGGTGTCTGTAGGACGAAAGCCCTACACAGAGGGATTAAATACAGATGCAGCAGGAATTACAGTAACAGAACGTGGTCAGATTGAAGTAAACGATCATTTACAAACGACTGCTCCTAATATCTACGCGATTGGAGATGTTGTTCGTGGGGCAATGTTGGCGCATAAAGCCGAAGAAGAAGGTGTTATGGTCGCTGAAATTCTAGCTGGGCAAAAACCTCATATAGATTACAATCTTATCCCGAATGTAATTTACACCTGGCCCGAAGTAGCTTCTGTTGGGAAAACTGAAGAAGAATTAAAAGCAGCAGGGATCGCCTATAAAAGTGGTCAATTTCCAATGCGAGCCTTAGGACGCGCACGTGCTAGTATGGATACCGATGGTTTTGTTAAAATCTTAGCCGATAAGACCACTGATGAAGTTTTGGGCGTTCATATGGTAGGGGCTAGGGTAGCAGATTTGATTGCAGAGGCAGTAACAGCCATGGAATTTAGAGCTTCTGCTGAAGACATCTCCAGAATGTCTCACTCGCATCCTACTTACGCAGAAGCAGTGAAGGAAGCCGCTTTAGCCGCTACGGAAAACAGACCTTTACACATCTAGTCTGCACGCTCTTTTGAGATGAGTCGCTGAAAAACATAGCGATACATACTAACGTCTTGTGGCAATGGGTTTCTTTCCGTTTTTTGAATTTCAATAGCGTAGACAAATCCAGGGGTATATTCAAACCCTTCGATTTGAGAATGGAAGTAGGTCCATTCTCCGTTAGGGTAGTCTGCGCCTATTTTCACCAAGTAACACTCCTGGTCTATTAAACCCGAGCAGGGAGCTTTATAGCTTTGAATCAACAGTTGTTCCGTGGACACTGCATTGTTTTCAGTAGTGTCATCAGTAGTGCATTGCAATAAGATGAACAATAATAAGAGGGGGGCATAGTATTTCATGATTAATGTATGTTATTCGTTCTATAAAACTGGTTCAACAATTGTGCCAGAAGTGGTCCTTGCTCTTCTTGAATAAAATGCCCGCCTTGTAAAGCCTGGTGTTCTTGTCCTTTACAGCCCGGAACAATGTGCTGAAAAACTTTGTCCCCTCCCTTTGTAATTGGATCTTGATCACTGAATAAGGTTAAAAATGGTTTTTCCCATTTAGATAAAACGCTCCATGCTTTTTTATTGTTTTCACTTTCAGGATCGTTTTCGTTTGTAGGGACCAAAGCTGGAAAGATACGAGCGCCTGCTTTTGCGGCTTCGTTTGGAAAAGGGGCATTATATCCTTTCAATATTTCGGGCGATAGTTTTTTTACTGTTGCGCGTTGAAGCACAGTAGCAACATCAAATTTCGGGCTTGTAGTGGCAAATTTTTGCCAATCTAGAAAAGCTTGTGGTGGGGCAACACTTCCTGTTGGAAGCATAGTGTTGGCTGTAACAATACTCCCATAGTTTTCGGAATGCGCTGCAGCCAGTCGTAAACCGAGCAGACCTCCCCAGTCTTGAACAAATAGTTGTATGTTAGACAGATTTAGAGCTGTTATTAGGTTCTCTAGCCACTTCAAATGTTTTGCGTAGCTGTAGGCTTCTTGTTCGGTATATTTATCTGATTTCCCAAAACCAATTAGATCAGGAACAATAACACGAAAGCCTTCTTTAACCAAGGGGGATATCATAAAGCGATAAAGAAAACTCCAGCTGGGTTCTCCATGAAGCATGAGTATTGGGGTTGCAGTTGGATTTCCTTCGTCTAAATAATGCATTTTTAGTCCATCTTGATCGACTGGATGATAATGCGACTGAAAAGGGAAATCGGGAAGAGACTCAAATTGTTCTTCTGGAGTAGAGTATATTGTGAACATAGCCGTTTTATTTAAGCGTGTTTTTTAATGACAAAACGCGAGTTAAAACTTTGCGCTTTTTTTTTAATGGAATCCCACCCGTACAAGCATAAAACGCATACGAGAACAAAGCCTATTGTCCCCAATATACTGTTTTGTAAATTAAAACTGTACTTGTAGTATTTGTATAAACCAATGCCAAAGAGACTTCCGTATAAAATGAAATAATGAATGATGTATAGATCTAAGGTTTTAGTACCAATAAGCATCCATTTTCCTTTATGTAAAAAGGGATTTAAAAGAATAAAAAAACCTATGAGCATAAAAACATCCCCCAGGCGAATGAATAAAAAATTGTTGTATGCTACTGCTCTAAATAAATCAATGGTAAAATACTTGGAGAGGTCGATAAAAAAACTTGAAGAGTGGTGAATCAAAAGCCAACCTGTAACCATAAAGTAAATGCCCCAGGGCCATAGTTTTGAGGACCGAAGTTTAAATAAATAAGCAATAGAAGCCCCTATACATACATAACCAAGCCACGGAAAAACATAAAACACCCCATTGTTTGCTTTGGTCAGATAAGCCGCTATAAATTTTGGAAGCGTTTCAAAGGTTTTATCTACATAGCATGGTTGCAGTAAAAAAATCGTACACCCTAAACAGAGAAAAACCAGGCCATTCCAAAGTTTTAACTTGTACAGTAGCGCGTATAACAATAGAACAAACAGCAGCCCTAGAGCGATGATTTGCAATACATCGGGATAAATAAACGATGCATTCAATTTTCCTTTAAACAGCATGGGAAGGTTTAGACGAAGCAGATAGCCCCAAAACAAAAGCTCTGCAACACGTTTTAATCCTTTTTTTATGCGAGGATTTTTCCACCCTTGAATCGGGTTTTGTAACAATAAAAAAGTAACAATCCACCCTGTGATGGTAAAAAAAACAGGTGCTGTAAAGCCTCTGCAGTACAGCCAAAAACGGTAAATACTATTGTCGGGCTGCTTGAATTCTTCGGCTAAAACACCGCTGATGAAATGCCCTTGTAGCATCATCAAAATAGCAAAAGCCCTAAGCGCATCCAGAAAAAAGAGTCGCTGCTTGTTGCTCATGCTTAAAGGTACAAATCGTTTTGAGAATGCGTATTATCCTCTAAATTTTTTCATTTTCTCTTGAATCATTTCCAGTCCCAAATTTCCAACACTACCAATATGGGTATGCTTTAAATCTCGATTTGGAGCATAACTTCCATCTTCAATAGCCTTGCCTAAAGCGACATAGGCATCCCTAAATGGGGTTCCGTCGATTACTGTATTGTTCAATGTATCTACACTAAAGAGATAATCGTATTTTTTAGCATCCGTTATGTTTTCTTGGACAATGATCTCCGGAAGGGAGAAAAGAAGCATGTCCAAGCAACTTTTCAGGTCTTGGATTCCTTCTATAATAGGACCTTTCACCAATTGAAATTCTCTGTGGTAACCGCTGGGAAGATTAGTGGACAGCAACGCCAGTTGATTTGGAAGTCCTTGTAAAAGATTGCACTTTCCCCGTACCAATTCAAATACATCTGGATTTTTTTTGTGCGGCATAATACTCGATCCTGTTGTCAGTTCATCAGGAAAGGAAACGAAATTAAAATCTTGTCCCATATACAAACAAACGTCCATAGAAAATTTAGCCAATGTACTTCCGATTACTCCTAAAGCAATTGCGGTTGCTTTTTCCGCTTTTCCTCTACTCATTTGTGCCGCTACTGCGTTTACTTTAAGGCTTTCAAACCCCAAGAGTTTCGTGGTTAATTCTCGGTCAATGGGAAATGCACTTCCATAACCCGCTGCGCTACCCAAAGGGTTTTGATTCACCATTTTTTCAGCAGCTTCTAGAAAACCTAAATCGTCAATTAAACTCTCTGCATATGCAGAAAACCATAAGCCAAAGGAAGAGGGCATAGCCACTTGAAGGTGGGTGTACCCTGGCACTAATTTTTTATGGTGTTTATCTGCCAAATTCATCCAAAGGTCAAACAGGGCGATGACTTGATGTTTAATTTCTTTTAGCTCTGCTTTTAGATAGAGATGCATGGCCACTAAAACTTGATCATTTCGTGATCGGGCGGTATGGATTTTTTTTCCAACATCTCCTAGTTCTTGAGTTAGTACATACTCAATTTTGGAATGCATGTCTTCAAAATCATCCTCTATGCTAAAACTGCTTTTCTCCGCCTCTTTTTTTAAGTGCTCTAGTGCTTCGCACAACGAAGTACATTCATCTGCGTTCAGTAAACCAATCTTATGGAGCATTTTGGCATGTGCTATAGACGCTTGACAGTCATAGGCCGCTAAAACTAAATCGTATTCTCTGTCTTTACCTACTGTAAAGTGATCAACTTTTTCGTGGGCCGAAGTTCCTTTTTGCCAGAGTTTCATAAAATATGGATTAAAGTATTTTTTCTAAAAGTGCAATGTACAAATCTATTGCTTCTTCAATTTCATGGACATGAATGAATTCATTTGCTGTGTGCGAGCGAGTAGAGTCTCCTGGGCCTAACTTTAGGCTGGGACAACTGAGTTTTGCTTGATCCGATAATGTTGGGGATCCATAGGTGCTTCTTCCCAACGCAATCCCGGCTTGTACTAAAGGGTGTGTTTTTGGTATTGCTGAAGAATTGAGATTTAAAGATCGTGGACTTAGTGTTAGGGGAGCCTCTTTTTGAAGCAGTTCAGCAATTTCTTTATTGCTGTAACAATCGTTCACTCGAACATCGATCACCAGTTTTGCATCTGCAGGCACTACATTGTGTTGTTTTCCTGCGTTCACTTGTGTCACCGTTAGTTTTACGGGTCCAAGAACATCGGATACTTTTTCAAATGGGAAAGTGTTCAACCATTCGATTGCACTTCCCAATTTCAAGATGGGGTTGTCTTCATTGGGGTGGGCCGCATGGCTGGCTGTTCCGTATAGTGTTCCATCAAAAAC
>CBFIJA010000071.1:0-7213 GCA_965662875.1 Candidatus Arcticimaribacter sp. | reverse complement strand
AGATCCAGCGTAGTGCAACCCGTGCTCTATTAAACTTGTAATACCCCCATATTAAAGGCTTCTTTGCTCGGAGCGTTATTGGCCGCCTCTATACCCATGCTTATCCACGTTCGTGTATCCACAGGATTTATGATTGCATCGGTCCACAAACGAGCGGCCCCGTAAAGTGGGCTTACTTGTCGGTCGTAACGGCTTTTGATTTTATCAAAAAGAGCTTTTTGTTCTTTTTCTCCTATTTTATCCCCTTTCTTTCTTAAAGCAGAAGCTTCAATTTGAGTTAAAACTTTAGCGGCTTGTGCCCCTCCCATCACGGCCATTTCCGCACTAGGCCATGCAGCGATAAGCCTAGGGTCAAAAGCTTTTCCACACATCGCATAATTTCCTGCACCATAAGAATTGCCCATAATAATGGTAAACTTGGGAACTACTGAATTGGCCATGGCATTGACCATTTTTGCACCGTCTTTTATGATTCCACTGTGTTCAGCTTTACTGCCAACCATAAAACCGGTGACATCTTGTAAAAAGACAAGTGGTATTTTCTTTTGATTGCAATTGGCAATAAAACGGGTTGCCTTATCAGCTGCATCACCATAAATAACACCACCCAATTGCATTTCTCCTTTTTTGGATTTCACTACCTTTCTTTGGTTGGCCACAATGCCTACCGCCCAGCCGTCTATTCTGGCATAGGCTGTTAAAAGCGTTTTTCCGTAGTTTTCTTTGTATTCTTCATATTCACCCTTGTCTACCAATTGCTCTATTATAGTGCAAACATCATAGGGTTCGTTTCGTTTTGCGGGAAGTAAGCCAAATAAATTTTCCAAAGATTCCTTCGGCGGTTCAGGAGCAACACGATTGAATCCTGCTTTTTCACTTGCCCCTATTTTATCCATCAAAAAGCGTATTCGTTCTAGCGCTTCTTGATCGTCTTTTACTTTATAATCTGCGACTCCACTAATTTCAGTATGGGTCGTAGCTCCCCCCAAGGTTTCGTTATCAATGTCTTCGCCGATGGCTGCTTTTACCAAATAACTACCTGCAAGGAATATACTTCCGGTTTTATCGACGATCAAAGACTCATCAGACATAATCGGTAAGTAGGCGCCCCCGGCAACGCAACTTCCCATGACAGCAGCAATCTGAACAATGCCCATACTGCTCATTTTCGCATTGTTTCTGAATATTCGTCCGAAATGCTCTTTGTCTGGGAAAATTTCATCTTGCATGGGGAGAAAAACACCCGCACTGTCTACGAGGTATATGATGGGTATTTTATTCTCCATAGCAATTTCTTGGGCACGTAAATTCTTTTTTCCGGCCATCGGAAACCAAGCCCCCGCTTTTACCGTTGCATCATTGGCCACCACAATGCATAGACGCTTGTGGATGTATCCCATTACAACTACAACCCCTGCAGAAGGACATCCTCCGTATTCTTCATACATGTTATAGGCAGCAAAAGCACCTATTTCAATACGATTCGTCTTGGGGTCTAAAAGTTTGTCAATGCGCTCCCTAGCACTTAATTTACCTTGCTCTTTTAATTTTTGAAGTTGCTTTTTTCCTCCTCCCAGTTTAACGCCACTGTACTTTTGGTTGATGGCAGACCAAAGGAGTTTATTGTGATCTTCATTTTTGTTGAAGTTCAAGTTCATATGCAAAATTTGATATAAAATTACGAAATAACCCTTTGCTTTTACTTTCGAGGGAACAAACATTTTCTTTCACAATAAAATCGAAAAGACGATATTTGTTAGTATCAAAACCAAAATATGAGTTTAAATAAGAATAAAATCTTTCGTCTAGCGGCTTTTATCATTGTTTTATTGGGAACCGCACTTATACTTCTTGGGATTTACAAGTATAGAGAGTACGCGATCGGATTTTCAGTAGCAGGAGTAGGTTTTTATGTAATTGCATGGGCATTTAATGCCTTAAAAGGAAGAATATAGTATGTCAGACGATAAAAAAGTCATTTTTTCAATGGCAGGGGTTTCCAAAACTTTTGCCAATGCCCAACAACCCGTTTTAAAAAACATTTACTTGAGTTTTTTCTATGGGGCCAAAATTGGAATTCTTGGGCTGAACGGTTCTGGAAAATCTACTTTGTTAAAAATTATAGCAGGCCGCGATAAAAATTATCAAGGCGATGTCGTTTTTTCTCCCGGGTATTCTGTTGGCTACCTAGAGCAAGAGCCAGAAATGGACGAAGATAAAACCGTAATTGAAGTAGTCAAAGAGGGGGTTGCTGAAACCGTAGCGGTTTTAGACGAGTACAACAAAATAAATGATCAATTTGGGCTTCCTGAGGTGTACGAAAACCCAGACAAAATGGAGCAATTGATGAACCGCCAAGCGGAGCTACAAGATAAAATTGACGCTGTAAATGCATGGGAGTTAGATACGCAATTGGAAATTGCGATGGATGCCCTTCGAACCCCACCCAGTGATCAACCCATAAAAGTGTTATCAGGAGGGGAACGCCGTCGTGTGGCTCTTTGTAGGCTCTTATTGCAAAAACCTGATATTTTGTTATTGGATGAGCCTACCAACCACTTGGATGCAGAATCTGTTCATTGGTTAGAACACCATTTAGCACAATACAAAGGAACTGTAATTGCCGTAACACACGACCGTTATTTCTTGGATAATGTAGCCGGCTGGATTTTAGAGCTGGATCGAGGGGAAGGCATTCCGTGGAAAGGAAATTATTCCTCTTGGTTGGATCAAAAATCTAAGCGCCTTGCACAAGAACAAAAGCAAGCGTCGAAACGACAAAAAACACTAGAACGTGAGTTAGAGTGGGTTCGTATGGCGCCGAAAGGACGTCAATCCAAACAGAAAGCCCGTTTATCCAATTACGATAAACTGATGAGTCAAGATCAAAAACAAGTCCAGGAAAAGTTGGAAATTTTTATTCCCAATGGCCCTCGGTTAGGGACCAATGTCATTGAAGCACAAGGGGTAAAAAAAGGATTTGGCGACAAATTGTTATACGAATCTTTGGCATTCAATCTTCCCCAAGCGGGGATAGTTGGAGTTATTGGCCCCAATGGTGCAGGGAAATCCACGGTTTTTCGGATGATTATGGGTGAAGATGTCCCAGATGCAGGGACATTTGCGATTGGGGATACGGTAAAATTGGCTTATGTAGATCAAACACACAATAACATTGATCAAGAAAAAACAATTTGGCAAAATTTTTCAGACGAACAAGAGTTGATAATGCTTGGAGGAAAACAGGTCAATTCTCGTGCTTTTTTGAGCCGTTTCAATTTCAGCGGAAGCGAGCAAAATAAAAAGGTGTCTGCTCTTTCTGGAGGAGAGCGCAATCGATTGCATTTGGCCATGACATTGAAAGAAGAAGGAAATGTTCTTTTGTTGGATGAGCCTACCAATGACTTGGATGTAAATACACTACGCGCCTTGGAAGAAGGCTTGGAAAACTTTGCTGGCTGTGCCGTAGTGATTTCTCACGACAGATGGTTTTTAGATCGAATATGTACCCATATCCTGGCCTTTGAAGGAGAATCTCAAGTTTATTTCTTTGAAGGATCGTATTCTGACTATGAAGAAAATAAAAAGAAGCGTTTAGGACAAGATATAATGCCTAAACGCATTCAATATAAAAAACTGACACGGGATTAAAATAAATGTGAAGGTGATGTCGAATAGAAGTGTATGCGTTATTGGTGCAGGCCCCTCTGGGATTACCGCAATTAAAAATTTGACAGATAGTGGCATTGCCGTTCAAGCGTATGACTTTAACAACGATGTAGGAGGAAATTGGATTTTTTCTGAAAATGAAAGCCATTCCAGTGTCTTTGAGACTACTCATATCATCAGTTCTAAAACCCTGTCTCAATACGAGGACTTTCCTTTTAAAGAAAGCGTAGCGGATTATCCATCTCACCAAGAGTTGTGCAGTTATTTTCAATCTTATGCGCGTTATTTTGGATTGTATCCCTTTATTCAATTCAATACCCTTGTAAAAAAATGCATTCGCCATGCTGAAGACAAGTGGGAAGTCATTACTGAAAGTCAAGGCGAAACAAGTACCGCTTTTTTCACCGATTTAATCGTATGTAATGGCCACCATTGGAAGCCAAAATATCCAAATTATCCAGGAACGTTTACAGGGGAATTCCTGCATTCTCATCAATTTAAAAAGGCCGCTGCTTTTGCCGATAAAAAGGTACTGGTTATTGGAGGGGGTAACTCTGCTTGTGACGTCGCTGTTGAAACGAGTAGGGTAAGCAAAAAAACAAGCATCAGCTGGCGAAGGGGATACCGAATTCTCCCAAAATTCATCATGGGAAAACCCAGCGATGTCATTGCGAGTTCAATGACCTTTTTACCGGTTGGATTGCGAAACTTTTTTGCAGGAATAATGGTCCGAATTGCAACAGGTTCAAATAAAATGTATGGCCTTCAAAAAGTAACGCATAAGTTTGGGGAAACACACCCTACCGTCAACAGTGAACTGTTGTACAAAATACGACATGGAAAAGTAGCCCCTAAAGGGGACATTGATCGTTTCGAGGGGAGGACTGTTTTTTTTAAAGATGGGAGTACTGAAGAATTTGATGCGGTTATTGCATGTACGGGATTTGTTTTGTCTCATCCTTTTTTTGAAGAAAAGTTTATCGATTATAGCAAGGGTCCTGTACCCCTATATTTAAAAATGTTTCACCCCCAATACGAAAATTTATTTTTTATTGGAATGTTTCAACCGTTAGGGTGTATATGGCCAGGGGCCGAACAGCAGAGTAAATTAGCTGCAAAGGCCATTTTAGGCGAATGGGAACGCCCTAAAAACTTACCACAACTGTGCGCCCGTGAGGTCACGCATCCCCATATGAAGCAACTCAAAACAAGTCGACATACCATTACCGTTGATTTTCATAAATTCATTCGCGCCATAAAATCAGAGCTCAAGCGGGCAAAGAAGCAAAACAAACAGTTATCCAATGCTTAAAAATCAGAAAGCAAGGCTTATTATATATGGCATTCTTGGGCTTTTATTATTCGGAAAATATGCAGTTTCCCCGGACAAAACCCTTGAAGAGCTTCTTCCGAAATATGCTGCATCACCCTCAAAATTCATGGAGTTGGATGGTCGAAATATACATTATAGAGACGAAGGCAAGGGCGAGGTAATTGTTTTGATTCACGGGACTGGTGCTTCTTTACACACATGGGATGCATGGGTTGAAATTTTACGCAATACACATCGTGTGATACGTTTGGATCTACCTGCTTATGGTCTAACGGGTGCAGATGCCAAAAAAAGATACTCCTCTAAAGACTATGTTGATGTCATCGATCAATTCTTGACTCATTTAGGTGTTGAAAAATTTCATATTGGGGGCAATTCGTTGGGCGGTTTGGTATCTTGGTTGTATGCCTCTTATCACCCAGAAAAAGTTGAAAAGTTAATTTTGATCGATCCCAGTGGATTTCCTTTTGATTCAACACCTATGGTCATTCAACTCGCGAAAATACCCGTATTAAATTTATTCATCCGTCATTTTACCCCTAAAAGTTTTATAGAAAAAAATTTGAAGGAAGTCTATTACGATGACGATTTAATCACTCAACAAACCATTGACCGCTATTACGACCTTACACTATTCGAAGGAAATCGACAAGCCTTTATTGATAGAGCTTACATAGAAAGGGAAGATTATACAGCGCGTTTGGGTAACATCGATCTTCCAACGCTAGTATTGTGGGGAGAAAATGACGCATGGATACCGGTGACGGATGCAGCGCGTTTTAATGCTGCTTTACCGCAAAGTAAAGTAGTCATTCTTCCTAACACGGGCCATGTTCCTATGGAAGAACGTCCGGAAGAAAGTCTAAATGTGGTACTGCAATTTCTTTCGAATTAAGAGGAGAGTACTTTTTCCATTTTAATGTTTCCCCGTGAATACGTACAATCGACTAAAGGCACTTCGATAAAACCGTATTTTCGGTACAAATGAATAGAATTTTCAAGAACTGTACTGGAATACAAAATCAGTTTTTTCCACCCTTTTCGTTTGGCTTCTTCGATGACAAACTGTACCATAATATTTCCGTACCCTTTTCCTCTGTATTTTGGTGCAATGGCCATTTTACTGAATTCATAAAGCGCCTCTCCTTTTTTGATGTAGGCAAAAGTTCCGATGATTTCTTCCTCCAAGCATGCCATATAAATGGCACCACCGGGGGATAGGATGTATTTTTCTGGATGACTCAATACTTGTTCATCATAGGGTTCAACTTCAAAAAAAGCTTCCAACCATTCTACATTCAAGCTTTTGAAAGCAGCGGCGTGTTTTTTTTCAAAGGGGAGGAACGCTAGTTTAGGCATGCCCCGTCATGTCTTCTGGTCGAACCCAAGCATCAAATTCTTCTTCGGTAACGTATTTTAAGGCTAGCGCTGCAGCTTTTAGTGTAGTGCCTTCAACATGAGCTTTGTTTGCAATTTCGGCGGCTTTATAGTAGCCTATCCTAGTGTTTAATGCAGTCACTAACATTAATGAGTTTTGCACCAATTCATCGATTCGACTTTGATTCGCTTCTATACCATTAACACAATTTTCAGTGAAACTTGTACAAGCATCTCCGATTAGCGTAGCAGACTGTAAAATATTAGCTGCCATTACAGGCTTGAAAACATTTAGCTCATAGTGTCCTTGTGTTCCACCAATAGTAATAGCGACATCATTCCCCATGACTTGTGCACAGACCATGGTAAGAGCCTCGCATTGAGTCGGGTTTACTTTTCCGGGCATGATTGAACTTCCAGGTTCATTCGCTGGGATAATGATCTCTCCAATTCCAGATCGCGGTCCCGAAGCCATCATGCGGATATCGTTTCCAATTTTATTTAGAGAAACTGCAATTTGTTTTAGTGCATTGTGGGTTTCAACAATGGCGTCATGAGCCGCTAAAGCTTCAAATTTATTGTGCGCTGAAATAAAAGGATGCCCTGTAAACTCTGCTATGAATTCTGCAACGCGTTTTGCGTATCCCTTGGGCGTGTTAATTCCGGTACCAACAGCAGTACCTCCTAAAGCCAATTCAGATAAATGAGTTAAACTAAATTCTAAAGCGGCTATTCCATGATCCAATTGTGAAACATAACCCGAAAACTCCTGTCCCAGTGTTAGGGGAGTAGCATCCATCAAATGGGTACGACCAATTTTTACAACCTTGGCAA
>CBFIJA010000070.1:0-7277 GCA_965662875.1 Candidatus Arcticimaribacter sp. | reverse complement strand
AGCAAAGATAGGGAGTTCCCCAATTTTAAATCTTCAAAATATGTATCTTTAATAAAATTTTTCTTGTGAGTGTTTTACGCGTCCTACTAGCGATTTTATTTCCGCCCTTATCCGTACTCGATCAAGGTTGCGGTTCTGTTCTTATTGTATTTATACTGACCCTTTGCGGGTGGGTTCCTGGAATCATTGCCGCCTTGGTAATTCTAAACAATACAAATCGTTTTGAATACTACCGTTAACCGAACCATCGCCTTGCAAGACCTTGGCGTACACCCCTACAAGGATACTTGGGACCAGCAAGAAGCGCTCCTCTCGAATGCTGTAGAAATTAAGAAAAAGAATCGCGATGCGGAGGTTCCAACAATGACCGAAAATCACTTTCTCTTTGTAGAGCACCCTCCTGTAATCACCTTAGGAAAAAGCGGTTTGCCCAAACATCTTTTGTTGAACGAATCAGAATTACAGGAAAAAGGGATTCATTTTTACAAAACCAACAGAGGCGGAGACATCACCTTCCACGGTCCTGGGCAAGTCGTGGGGTATCCCATTTTAGACCTCGAGAATTTTTTTACAGACATTCACAAATACTTGCGTTTGTTGGAAGAAATGGTCATTCTTACCTTAGCTGAGTATGGGCTTGAAGCCACACGGAGTGCGGGAGAAACAGGGGTGTGGTTGGATGTAGGGACGCCTTTTGCTCGTAAAGTATGTGCTATGGGAGTAAAGGCCAGTCGATGGGTGACCATGCATGGTTTTGCACTGAATGTAAACACGGATTTGCGTTACTTTGACTATATCGTCCCCTGTGGAATTCAAGGGAAGGCCGTTACATCGCTTGAACGAGAATTAAAAAGATCTGTCCCCATGACAGAGGTGAAAAACAAATTATTAGCCCACTTTCTGCATCTTTTTAAAGCAGAGCTTAAGGGTTAATTTCGTAGACTAAAATTCCATCTTTTTCGGAAAGCACAACCATTTCCAGGGCCTTATCTTGATCTGCATTTGCAAGGTCAATCTTAGAAGTCCCGTAGACCGGGAATCCTTCAACCGGAGTTCCATTGCTGTAATACAGGTACGCCTTCTCTGACTCTATATCGGTTACAGCGATGTATAAGATGTTTTGCAAGTAAAAAATCTGAGGCTCGGTATAGGTGCCATAAGGTAAGTTTACTGGGATCCCTTTTATATTGAGGATATTCCCAGAAAGGCTGACCAAAGACTTTTCGGTTGTACTGATTTTATGATCTGCTTCAAGGCCAAGAGGGGTAATCACTTTTTCCCCCGACGGGTCTATCTGAACTAAATTTCCATCTGTATCTGTTGTGGTGAATAAATTCAAATAGGAGTAAAGTCTATTGTTAGAGAAATTGATGTTTTCGCTCACCTTAACCCGGGTTTTACCGGTTCGGTTTAAAATGTGCAACTTTCCGCTTTCTTCTTGTGCTAAGATGTAATCTTTTCTTTTTATGCGCACGTGTATCGGTGCGCTTAACAAGTTGCTTTTTGTTTTCTTAAAAGTAAAACCATTTACTTTCTTACCTTTTCCATTATACATCTGAAGCGTTTTTCCTTGGCTCACTAAAAAACGATAATCCCTGTTTTTATCGTAGTCAAAAACACTCAAGGGGTGAATGGGTTCGCTGTCTGATAGTTTTAATGGAAAGGGACGAACTGTATTTCCATTCCGGTCTAAAACATGTAGTTTCTTTTCTGTGCGAAAGGCCATTTGTAGACGTTTGTTTTTAAATAAATCTACCTGTTGGATCTTTCCTTGAATCTCGCCGTCTAGTGTTTTTTTCCAAAATAATTTCCCTTGATCCGAAAAAAGGTATAAAGTATTGTTGCGGTCTTGTATTGCAATATCTTTTCTTTTGCTTCTGTGGTTGTCCAACCATTGAGGGGCCTGAAGGGCCTCTGCCTCCAGTTGAAGCAGTACTTTTTGTTCAACCGATCCTCCTTGTTTTTCTAGTGTACTGTTGTGTATGCGAAGGTACAGGTGCATAAAATTACTTTCCGCTACGCCTTGGTAGGCTGCATAAGGATACGTTTTAGGATCAAATTTTGAAAACTGTTTGATGGAATCTGGGGCAGTGGTTTTCCAATGTTCTAGTAATGCGTTAATATTGGCAATCCATAAAAAGCTATTTTTTTGTGAGAGGTCTTCTTTGAATTGGAGAAAGCGATTGCTTTTGGCCAAAGTTTTCTCCTCTTTGTACGCACTGATTAGGGTTTTTAGGCCAGCCTCACTCTCGGCGAACAATAAAAAGTCATCCAGTTTACACACCCATTGTATCGCGGGTGCTTTTCCTAAAGTAGATAAAAAAACCTGTAAGTCTTTTGGGAAAGCCGTAGCGTAATAGTTGGTATTTCTAAACTGATCTTCTGCAGTGTCGGGGAGGAAGAGCTGCGTAGCAATGAGCTCATTTTTTAAATGAAAGGCCATCCCCAATTCGTTTTTTAATTGAATCCATCCGATTTCATCTACGCTGCTTAGCGCATCTAAATCGATGGTAGGCAAGGCGATGTTTCGCTGTTGCACCCATTTTCTAAATTGATCCTCCGTGACTTGAATATTGTCTAAGGGCAGAGACAATAAACTGGTTGCATTGATTGGAGTGATCTGATCCATTAACGATTTTTGTGGCTGGCTGTCTTTTAAAATCCCTAGAGGATCTCCAATGGAATCCACCAATCGAACCAAGCCATCCCATTCAATACTCTTTTGGGTGAAGTCTACATCATAGGTGCTCCATTGATAGCCTGTTTTTGGGAACAATGGGGGATCCGGAACAAGAGTAGAAAGGATGTTTTCTTCCCGAGCTTGTACAAAAAGATTCAGTGAAGTGTTTTTGTTTGCGGTATCTGCCAATTCATAAAAAAACGGGGAGGTTACAGCTTTGGAATCGTTTTCAAAATTCCGAATGCAGTTTTCCAAAATCATTTGGGTAGTGGAACGCAAACGGTATCCTTCTACAAAGCTTGTGTAAACCGTATTTTGTTGGGATTCTTCAACATAAATGGTTTTGCCGCTGTATTCTTTTGAAGGCAGTGCTAGGTAGAGGCTGTCGAATGGATGTTGATCCACATAACTCGTTGCAATTTGTGCTTTTCCATACCGGGTCAAAAATACCAGATCTCGGTTGTCTGGATTTTTGGGAATAGTGCGTAGTAAGTCCTTTTGTACTTGTTCAAATACGGGTGACAATTGATTTCCCAAGGGGTTGTTTAAAAGGTTGGACTCCAAGTTTTCCAAATCATTTACTTGCCCAACCCAAACCGTATTTTGCGGCACCCAATCCATCAATAAAAAAGCGGTGGCTTTTTGGGATTCACAAGCGTAAAAGCTCAATACGGCAAATAATAAAAAAGTCGTTTGTTTCAGGATACCCGACATAAAAGCAAATTTTGTTTCAAATTTAAGAAACCTAAAACTCAATTTGAAGTTGTTCGGGCAGTAATCGAAAAGATTTTCTGTGCCAGGGCGTTGGCCCATGACTTTTAATGGCTTCTCTGTGGGAAACGGTTGGGTATCCCTTGTTTTTTTCCCAAGCATAATGGGGGTAGTCCAAAGCGATTTTTTTCATAAAATCATCCCGATGGGTTTTTGCCAGGATCGAAGCAGCTGCGATATTTAAAAATCGTCCGTCTCCTTTTATATGGGTTTGATGGGGAATGTCTTTAAAGGGTTTAAAACGATTTCCGTCAACGGCAATTCCTTCAATTTTTATTTCCAGTTTTTCCAATGCTCTATGCATCGCAGTGATCGACGCATTCAAAATATTCCACTGATCAATTTCTTCGGGGCTGCATTCTGCAACACCATAGGCCAGCGCAACATTTTCTATTTCTGCCCTTAAGCGATAACGTTGCTTTTCGGTCAATTTTTTAGAATCATTCAAAAGCGAAGAAGAAAAATCTGAAGGCAAAACCACAGCAGCAGCAACGACGGGCCCGGCCAAACAGCCTCGGCCTGCTTCATCTGTTCCGGCTTCTATGCCCTTTCCGTATTGCAATTCAAGTTTCCCCATTATCCTACCCTAAAGGTAAAAGGTTAAAAGCAGTTTAAGGGGCTCTGTAGATTGAAATTTAGTTTTAACTTCGCAGCAAAACATATAATGTTGCGACCTCTTTTCTTTTTTTTGGTAGTTTTTTCGCTTTCCCACCTGCCTGCGCAAGAGAAATCTATGGATCGTTTAGCACAACTTCCCCTCCCTGCTGCAGACAGCATTCCCTTGTCTTTGCCCAAACAACAAAGCGATACTTTGACGGTGGCAAAAGACAGTTTAACAGCAAAAACAAAATTCTTGGGGGATAAAAAAGAAGAAATTGTCATCGATACCGCTACCATAGACATGTATCGGATTATACAGTATCAGAAGACCATAGCCCTGGACACCAGTCTAACGGTTCAGAAAGATTACAAATTCAACTATCTCCGTAAAGATTATTTTGAACTCCTGCCTTTTGTCAACATGGGGCACGCCTTTAATCGGCTTGGACATGATTTTATCGGTTCTCCTTTACGCGCACAGTTGGGGGCACGTTCAAAGCATTTTGTATACACCGAAAAAGAGGCTACGCGCTATTATGAGGCGCCCACACCGCTGACCGAAATGTTTTTTAAAACTACCCTAGAGCAGGGTCAGCTGGCGGATGTCCTTATAACTGTAAACACTAGTCCACAATTTAACTTTGCACTCAATTATAGAGGAATGCGGTCTTTGGGAAAATACGTAAACCAACGTTCCAATGCAGAAGCCACGAAGTTGTCTTTTACGTACAAAACAAAAAATGAGCGTTACAAGGCCAAAGCACATTATGTGTCTCAGCTAATTGGGAACCAAGAAAATGGGGGAATTACAGCAGATGGAATCGTTTCTTTTGAAACTGGAGATCCAGATTTTTTAGAGCGTTCGGTCTTACCCATACGTTTGCGATCAGCAGAAAACACCCTCAATGGAAAACGAAGTCATTTTGAACACAGATACGCATTGGCACAACCTGCAGACAGCACGGGTATCCAATGGACATTGGGACAAAGCCTTACCAATGAGACAAAATTTTACGCGTATACAGATTCTGCTAATTCCAATTATTTTGGTGCGCGGCTGAATGACTCGGATGCCAGTGATTGGGTAAAACATGCTTATTTAAACCATAGAATTGAGACAGAGCTCAGCGCTCCTTATTTGGGTAAGCTACGGGTTGGCCTTGAAAATTATAAGACGAACTATTTTTTTCGAGAAACCCCCGATGAGGTCACTCGAACCGGCCCTGATGAAATTGAAATAAGCCCCCTTTATTTTAACGCGCAATGGAATTTTAGGTGGAAAGGCCTGGACTGGGTCAGTGGCTTCAATAAAACCCTAACTGGAAGCAATCTGAGCGACTCTTTTTCTACTTCTGCGCGCTACACTTTTTCGAACGAAGCTTTTATTTCAGCAAAGTTCGCTTTCCGAAACCGAATGGCAGACTTTAATTTTATGCGGTACAAGTCAGCTTACAGTACATACAACTGGTACAATCCTGACCTGGAGAATGAAAAAATCGCAGCACTTAGTGTTGCCTTTAGCCACCCGCTACTGGGACGCTTGTCCGGCAGTCTTCAACGCATACAGAATTACACCCATTACCTACAATCTCCCGCTCCTGTAGACGAAGAAAGTCAGCAACCATTGGATCAATTTTTGGTTTCCGTAGAACAATCCGGCTCTGCCCTAACGTATCTAAAGCTTCGGTACGAAGGGCACTACACCTTCTTTAGGAAATTTGCTTTGACCAATACCGCTCAATATCAACAAGTGGAATCCAATGCAGCAGTAGTCGCCTTGAATGTTCCTGAATGGAATGTTCGCTCTACCTTGAGTTTTAGTTCAGACCTATTCAATAAAGCCCTTTTCTTGCAAGCCGGAGTAACAGGCACCTATTTCACCAAATATTTGGCAGACGCCTACAATCCACTTCTAGGAGATTTTGTTCGACAAAGCGAAGTACTTGTAGGAGACTATCCCCGTTTGGATGTTTTTGTAAATGCTAAAATTCAACAAACACGACTGTATTTAAAATACGAACACTTGAATGCGAGCTTTACGGGCTACAATTATTTCTCTGCTCCCAACTATCCTTACAGAGACGGAATCCTTCGTTTTGGATTGGTTTGGAATTTTTTCCAATAATTTTCATTTTTTTTATTGTTGTAAGTCCTTGAAGTCTAGGTCATTTATTTTGAGTTTGGAGCAGGGGTAAAAAAAAGTGATATTTATTTAATGAATAATGTTGTGTACGGAGAAAAAGCGTTTTATATTTGCACCCGCTAAGGCGATAAAGTCGAGGCGAACGTACATTGACAGAATAGAAAATGACAGCGTGTATCAAAGATACATGAGAAGAACAAAACCATTTTGAGACCTATCAATTTTAATGTTGTAGACATATTATAACAAACTACAACGAAGAGTTTGATCCTGGCTCAGGATGAACGCTAGCGGCAGGCTTAACACATGCAAGTCGAGGGGTAACAGAGAGTGCTTGCACTCTGCTGACGACCGGCGCACGGGTGAGTAACGCGTATGCAACCTACCTTTTACAGGGGAATAGCCCAGAGAAATTTGGATTAATACCCCATATTATCCTTTATTCGCATGAATTAGAGATGAAAGTTTCGACGGTAAAAGATGGGCATGCGTCCTATTAGTTTGTTGGTAAGGTAATGGCTTACCAAGACTTCGATAGGTAGGGGCCCTGAGAGGGGGACCCCCCACACTGGTACTGAGACACGGACCAGACTCCTACGGGAGGCAGCAGTGAGGAATATTGGACAATGGAGGAAACTCTGATCCAGCCATGCCGCGTGCAGGATGAATGCCCTATGGGTTGTAAACTGCTTTTATACAGGAAGAAACATTTCCACGTGTGGAAACTTGACGGTACTGTAAGAATAAGGATCGGCTAACTCCGTGCCAGCAGCCGCGGTAATACGGAGGATCCAAGCGTTATCCGGAATTATTGGGTTTAAAGGGTCCGTAGGTGGTTATTTAAGTCAGAGGTGAAATCCTGCCGCTTAACGGTAGAACTGCCTTTGATACTGATTAACTTGAGTTATTGTGAAGTAGTTAGAATATGTAGTGTAGCGGTGAAATGCATAGATATTACATAGAATACCGATTGCGAAGGCAGATTACTAACAATATACTGACACTGAGGGACGAAAGCGTGGGTAGCGAACAGGATTAGATACCCTGGTAGTCCACGCCGTAAACGATGGTCACTAGCTGTTT
>CBFIJA010000069.1:0-7536 GCA_965662875.1 Candidatus Arcticimaribacter sp. | reverse complement strand
TATAGCTCAACTCAGGAAAATCAGAAGGGAAACGGTTTAGGGTGACATTACTGACAAAAACCCAAGTTCCAAGAAAGTGCGATTGCGTAGCAAGGGTTGCTCTTCCGCTGATGGAAGGCTCTATGTCACCGTTGAGTCCTAAGTTTTGAAAAAAGATCGGCTTGTAAAGGGTGTTAAACACATCGCCGTAAGGGTAGGGAGGAATGCTTTCCAATACCGCATTGGCGCCCAAGGTAAGGGAAACTGCCGGAATCAAATCGCGAAGTTTAAAACCATTGTTGGCTTTCCAACTGTATACATTTACCTCTTGCTCTTTCTTGAAGGGATCAAAAATCAGGTATTTAATGCCTAAAAAGTTATTGATGAACCCCTTTCTCTTGTAAACGTTTTCGGGTAAAGTCAGACGATTGGTCAATTGGTCCATTTGATAGGTCCCTTCATAGGTGAGCTCTAGCTGTTCTTTTAAAAATCCCCAACGGAGCGAAAAAAATGCAGCACCCCCGTTTACATTGGAGTCGTTGTATCCTTTATGCTTGTAGTTTCTATACTCTGTCCCTGCTTCAAACTGGATGACGCGCGTGCCTACAGAAAAAGCACCGATGGAAGCTCCGGGTCGATTGGAGTTGATTTGATCCGTATACTGCCCAAAGACAAGCGAGCAACACAAAATAAATAAAACCGTAAGAAGAGGTAAACGCATAGACTTCGAAATATAGGCCAAGATAAAGGTTTTCCAAAAATTAAAGAACCATTTTCTACCATTCAAGGCTATTAATTTTAATTGTGTTATTTTTGGTTGAACGACCTTTTTTTGATGGGATTTTTTTCTTTTTTACTGCTCTTTTTTGCGTTTCTGTATTTGCTTCTTCGCTTGGCTCCTTGGCTTTTGCGTTTTGCATTGCTGCGGTGGATGAAAAAAGTGAATACACCCCCAACACCTTCCGCAAAAAAAAGGAATACCACCCCCCCTAAAAAACAAGACACTGCTTTTGGCGAATACATTGACTATGAAGAAATTGAATAAGGAAACTTGGCGCAATCTAGGCATTCAACTTATGGTCCTTCTCGGGTTTGTCGTCCTTTCTCTGGGTATTTTTTATCCGCTATTGCAAAACAAAAAACTGCTTCAATCCGACAGCATGCAGTACTTGGGGATGTCACGGCAATTGCAAGAATCCCGAAAGGTCAATGGCGAAGAGTTGTATTGGGTAGACAACGCCTACGGCGGCATGCCAACCTACCAATTGGGAGCCAAATATCCTGCCGATATTCTCACCCCCATTCATAAAGTTTTTCGGTTGTTGCCCCATCCAGCGTTTTTACTCTTTTTGTATTTTTTGGGAGCCTATGTTTTTTTATGTTCCTTGCGTTTGCCTAGGCAGTATGCTGTTTTTGGTGCCATTGCTTATGGCTTGTCTACTTATTTGTTGATTATATTGCAAGTAGGTCACAACACAAAAGCCCAAGCGCTAGGGTATCTTCCTTTTGTTTTTGCGGGGATGCAGTATCTGTACCGAAAGAAATACCTCTTGGGATTTTTGCTTTCTGCTTTGGCGATGGCGTTACAAGTTCGAGCGAATCATTATCAAATGACCTATTATATGCTTCTTTTAATGGGGGTATATGTTGCGGTTAAAGCTGTTGAAGATTACAAACTGAAATCCTTTTGGAAGTCAACCCTGCTTTTGGGCAGTGCAGGAATTTTAGCTTTGGGATTAAATGCAACCTCCTTATTGGCCACTGCAGAATACGCAGCTTTCAGCACGCGCGGCACCCAAGAGTTAAGCATAGATGCCAATGGGGCACCCAAAGCAAGCAGTAGCGGCTTGGATTATGATTACATCACACAATTCAGTTACGGTATTTTTGAAAGCTTTAATCTAATTGTCCCCCGCATTCAAGGCGGGGCATCGACAGAAAAGTTAGACGATTCTTCAGGAATTTATTCCTATTTAATTCAACAGGGAGCTAGTAGGGGGCAAGCCCTTGATTTTGTTGAAAACATTCCAACCTATTGGGGAGATCAACCCTTTGTAGAAGCTCCTGCCTATGTAGGAATTGTGGTAGTGTTTTTAGCTGTTTTAGGCGTGTTATTGCGAAGAGATGCATTGACAAAGGCTTTGTCGCTTGGAATTCTATTTTCGCTTTTGCTATCCTGGGGAAAAAACTTGGATTTTTTAAGCCGTTTTATGGTAGATTATTTTCCGCTTTACAACAAGTTTAGGGCGGTTTCTTCCATTCAAGTGGTCTTGGAGTTTTGTTTTCCTGTACTGGCTTCACTTGGTCTTTATCATCTATTGAATGCTTCAGATAAAAATGCAGCCCTAACAGCTTTAAAAAAATCCAGTCTTGGTTTTTTAGTTGTTTTTGTCGGTTTGTTTTTGTTGAAAGGCGCCATGAGCTTTCAGGGGGCTAATGATGCCTATTACACTCAAATTTTTGGCCAAGACTTATTTTCTAAAATCATTGAAGAACGCAAGGCATTGTTCAGTCAAGATGTATTGCGTGCTTTTGTATATGTCGCATTGGTTGCTGGAGCACTTTGGTTATCGACCATCAAAAAAATAAAATCACAGCATGCGTTTTTGATAATAGGTACCCTTTTAATTGTAGACTTGGTGGACATTTCTAACCGTTATTTAGATCGGGATTTATTTGTGCCTCCCTCTCGCGTTACAACCCCTTTTGTAAAAGAAGCATCTGATGTTTCAGCCTTAAAAGACACTCGTTTTTTTAGGGTATACGATGCAAAGGAAGCTTTGCAAGGAGCTCGGGCCTCTTATTTCCACAATTCCATTGGAGGTTATCACGGCGCAAAACCAAGGCGTTTAGAGGAACTGATGATGCTTTTTGAAACAAAACGCCATCAAGAAATTTTAAATATTCTGAACATTAAGTACGTTCAGTACACGGATGAAAACCAACAAATGCAATTGCTTGAAAACCCGGATAATCTCGGTGCTGCCTGGTTTGTTTCCAAAGTAAATGTCTACCCCAGTGTAGACGAAACCTACTTGGCAATGGCCGAAACGGATTTTAACACCACTGCGGTGTTAACAGCGGAAGACGTAAATGACGTTGAGCATACATTTCAAGTTTCAGATGCAGCCACAATTCGTCTAGTTTCACATGAACCTGGGCACATTGAATACGAATCTGAAAACACTGAAAAAGGATTGGCGCTTTTTTCAGAAATGCATTACCCCAAAGGATGGACCTTTTTAATCGATGGGAAACCCCAACCGCATTTCCGTGCCAATTACCTGTTGCGTGCTGCTTTAGTACCCGAAGGAAGCCACCGTTTGACCTTTCATTTTGATCCTCCTGTGATTCGAATAGGCACTCAAATTCAATGGGCCAGTATTGCTGTGCTGCTTCTTTTAGGGTTAAGTCTCTTTTATTACCGATCCAAATTTGACGCACTATGGGAATCGTAGCGAGACAGTCTTTATACAATATTGGGAGTATAGTTTTGGCTTTTGGAATCGGAGCCGTAAATACACTGTTTCTTTACCCCGGTATTTTAGGGGTTTCGTTTTATGCCATTGTGGTTGCCCTATTGGCGTCCTCTAATATTTTGCAACCTGTTTTTTCTTTCGGAATGCAGCATATGGTGATAAAGTTTTATTCTGCAGCTGAAAGCAAAGCAGAAAAAGATAGGATTTTATTTTTCTCCCTTTTATTGCCCCTGTGTATTATTTTACCGGCTGGAGCCTTATTTGCATTGTATTATGATGCAGTAGCTGCTTTCTTGTCCACTGAAAATGCAGCGATGGGGGAGTATGTGTTTTTGATTTTTGCCATTGCAGTTTGCACCAGCTACTTTGAAATTTTTTACAGCTGGGCAAGGGTGCAAAAAAAATCAGTGTTTGGAAATTTTTTGAAAGAAGTGTACCAACGTGTATTGATTTTTGTGTTGTTGTTGTTGTATTTTTTTCAGTTTCTTTCTTTACGGGGCTTTATTTACGGACTCATTCTGGGGTACTTTCTTCGTTTGGGGATAATGTTTCTCCATAGTATTTACTTGTATCGCCCACAATTTTCTGGCTTTATTCCTAAGGCGGTAAAGCAAATGCTCTGGTTCAGCGGCCTTATTTTTCTTTCCGGTTTTGGCGCAAGCCTTATTTTGGACATCGATAAGACTATGCTCATTAAGCTGGTAGAAGGCAAATATGTTGCGTATTATACCGTTGCCGTTTTTATAGCTTCTGTCATCGATATGCCCAACAGAGCCATGGTTCAAATTTTAAACCCATTGGTGGCCGAAGCGATAAACGAAAAAAGCAAAGCGCGACTGTATTCCCTTCTCTACAAAAGTAGCCTGCACATGCTTATGGCTTCTGGTCTCCTTTTTATATTGATCAATGCCAACGGAAAAGACCTCTATGCTTTCATAGCACATCTTAACGGGAAATCCGGCTTTGATCTTGCGCTACCGGTAGTTTTTGTGTTGTCGGTGACCAAATTATTTTCTGCCCTTTTGGGGTGCGTCAACAACATCATCACCAATTCTGAATACTACAAATACGTTCCAATATTTACCATTGGCTCTGCCGCTTCCGTCGTTGTGCTTAACCTTTATTTCATTGAACACTATGGGTTTCTTGGGGCTGCTTACGCCACCTTTGTAGTGATTACCGTATTTAACGCATTGAAATTATTTTTTGTTTACCGGATGTTCGGAATTCACCCTTTTTCAAAAAACATTTTTATTCTACTTGCCCTGATTGTTGGGGTTGGGGTAGGAGTGGCATATGTTCCTTTTAATGGTCCTGTGTTTGTGACCCTTGTTCTTCGGTCCATGCTAATTGTTGGGGTATACGGAGTTGCTGTCCTCGCCTTAAAGCTATCCGATGATGTGAACGCACTCTTCAAACGTTGGTTTAAAAAAGTTAAGGCCTAACGCTTTGCATTAGACCTTAACAAACAAAATCATAGAAACCAAAATAATTCAATTATGAAATCAAATCATAATTACAATAACAATTATGATGCCAAAAAAATAAATCGCTGAATTACAGTGTTATAGGGTTTTTGACAAGAAGGTTCCAGTAAAGGAGTCTTTCCTATCGGCTATTTCTTCTGGTGTCCCGGCCGCTACCAAATTCCCTCCATTCCTTCCCCCTTCAGGGCCTAAATCGATCAAATGATCTGCATATTTTATTAAATCCATGTTGTGTTCCACTACAATCAAGCTATGGCCTTTGTCCAAAAGCGATTCAAATGCGTATATCAACTTTTGGATGTCGTGAAAATGCAAGCCTGTAGTGGGCTCATCAAAAATGAATAATATTTTATTCTTTTGGGCTCCTTTCCCAATAAATGAGGCCAATTTAATTCGTTGTGCTTCTCCACCCGAGAGGGTAGCAGAGGATTGCCCAAGATTAACATACCCCAGCCCCACTTCTTGCAAGGGTTTTAACTTTTTGACCAATTTAGTTTCATTGTGTTGCTCAAATAAACCAATGGCATCGTCAACTGTCATGTCCAAGAGTTGGTCGATGGATACCCCATGAAACAACACTTCGCGAACTTCTTTTTTGAATCGTTTCCCATTGCAGTGTTCGCAAGGCAAAACAACATCTGCCATAAACTGCATTTCTATGGTGACGGTACCTTCCCCTTTGCAGGCCTCACAGCGTCCCCCGTCTACATTGAATGAAAAATGCTTGGGTTGATAATTTCGTACTCTAGCCAATTGTTGCTTGGCATACAAACTTCGAATATCATCGTAGGCTTTGATATAGGTCACCGGATTGGATCTAGACGATCTACCGATAGGGTTTTGGTCAATAAACTCCAAGTGTTTTATTTCTTCAAATGCACCTTCTAAACCACTGAATTGACCGGGTTTTTCAACAAAAATATCCAAATGGCGTTGCAGTGCAGGGTACAATATTTTCTTAATCAATGTACTTTTCCCGCTACCTGAAACTCCACTTATGACCGTGAGGGTGTTTAGCGGTATATTGACATCTATATTTTTTAGGTTGTTTTCTCGTGCTCCTTTAATTAGAATGTTGCCTTTTCCTTTTCTTCTTTTTTCAGGAATTGGGATGCTTTTTTTACCACTCAGATAGTCCGCAGTTAGGGTGTTGCATTTTAAAATTTCTTTGAGGTCCCCAGATCCAACAACATCTCCTCCCAAACTACCGGCTTCTGGCCCCATATCTATGATATAATCTGCAGCTTCCATGATGTCTTTGTCGTGCTCGACTACAATCACTGTATTTCCAAGGGCTTTTAGTTTTTGAAGAATGCCAATGAGACGTTCGTTGTCTTTGGAATGCAAGCCAATACTGGGTTCATCCAGTATATACATGGAACCCACAAGGCTACTTCCCAAGGAGGTGGCCAAGTTTATGCGTTGCGACTCTCCCCCTGAAAGGGTGTTTGATTTTCGATTTAGTGTCAAATAGCCCAAACCGACATCTTGAATGAATTGCAAACGCGTTTGGATTTCTTTTAAAAGGCGCTCTGCGATTGCTATATCGTGCGCTGATAATTTTAATCCTGCAAAAAAAAGGGCCAATTCATCCAATGATACATCCAGTAATTCAGGAAGGTTTTTTCCACCAATTTTCACATAATTGGCTTCGGGACGCAACCGTTTACCTTCGCAAGTATCGCATTTTGTTTTTCCACGATAGCGGGAAAGCAAAACGCGATTTTGAATCTTATAGTTTTTTGCTTCTAATTTTTTAAAAAAAGCATTCAGGCCTTTAAAATAGGAATTGCCGGTCCAAAGTAATTTTTTCTGTGCTTCGGACAATTCAAAATAGGGTTTGTGGAGTGGAAAATCAAAGCGATACGCATTGTTAATCAACGCCTGATAGAATTTTTTAAAGCCTTCACCGCGCCAAGGAACAATGGCTTCTTCGTAAACGGATAAGGCAGTGTTGGTGATGACCAATTCGGGATCAATGCCAATGATATCGCCGTAGCCTTCACATTTTTTGCAAGCCCCATAGGGGTTGTTAAAACTAAACAAATGTACATTGGGTTCTAAAAACACCTGGCCATCTGCTTCAAATGCATTGGAGTATTCAAGCCTTTCGTCTGTGCTTAAACGCACTACACTACATCGTCCTTTTCCTTCAAAAAAAGCAACATCCACACTGTCTGAGAGCCTATTTTTAAAGTCTTCATCTTCTTTTTTTACAACGATGCGATCTACAATCAACTCAAAAGTCTTAGGAATGTCTTCCATGTCCTCACCGATACGTATAGCTTTTCCATCGCTATAGATGCGTGCAAACCCCTGTTGGACCAAAATTTTAATGATGTCTTTTGGACTTCGGTCTTCTGCATGCTGAACTGGAGCTAGAAGTAATAGCTTGCTGTTTTCGTCCTCCGATAGTATAGCATCCACCACATCCGATACACTGTCCTTTTTGACTTCTGTATTTGAACTAGGGGAGTAGGTTTTTCCGATTCGCGCATACAGCAGCTTAAGGTAATCGTAGATTTCAGTTTTTGTTCCTACTGTAGATCGAGGGTTGACACTGTTTACTTTTTACTCAACGGCTATAGCGG
>CBFIJA010000068.1:0-7918 GCA_965662875.1 Candidatus Arcticimaribacter sp. | reverse complement strand
ACTCGAATGCTGGTGTTGGTAAAGGTTTTAATCAGATAATTGGAAAGCCCTTGTGTGTTTTTTCCTAAGGTGTAAGGATTAATTCTGTTGGTACCAACCCCCATAACTCCTCGCATTCCCCCTGTGCCAAAACTAAGGTTTTTGTAAAAGGCGTCTTCCAGGGCTTCGGGGTCTGTTTTTAATCTGTTTACAGCAGTGATGGTCTCTTCGTCAAATGGCGCTTTCGTCCATTGGCTTATCTTTTCATTCATCGTTTTCTTGACTTGTGTATTCTGATATGGTGTAACGGTCTTTGTTGTTTTGTTGTCCGATCAATAATTCTCCTAAAAACCCAGCTACAAAAAACTGACTTCCCAGGATCATCATTGTTAATGCAATATAAAATTCAGGGCGTTCGGCGATAAGACGACCGTCCGGCTGAAAGTAAAGTTTATCTATTCCTAAATATCCTGCAGAAATAAAGCCAATGAAGATCATTACGCTTCCCCATAGACCAAAGAAGTGCATGGGACGTTTGCCAAACTTATTGAGAAATTGAAGGGTAATCAAATCTAGAAAACCATTGATAAAACGACTCCAACCAAATTTAGTTTTCCCATATTTTCGCGCTTGATGTTGAACGACTTGTTCATCAATTTTTATAAAACCTTTGTATGAAGCTAAAACAGGAATGTATCGATGCATTTCCCCGAAGACTTCGATGTTTTTGATGACTTCTTTTCTGTATGCCTTTAAGCCGCAGTTAAAGTCGTGTAATTTTATCCCTGAAGCTCTTCTTGCCGCCCAATTGAATAATTTTGACGGGATGTTTTTAAACAGGATGGAATCGTATCTTTTCTTTTTCCATCCTGAAAGCAAATCCAAATCTTCCTCCAACAAACGTTTATACATATTGGGAATTTCTTTGGGAGAGTCTTGCAAATCTGCATCCAAAGTAAACACTACATCACCTATTGCTTTTGCAAAACCTGCATGCAATGCCTGTGATTTCCCAAAGTTTTTTAAAAACCGAATCCCACGGGTATGTGGGTGTGTTTTTGACAGTTGTGTTATTACTTCCCAAGAGCGGTCTGTACTGCCGTCGTCTATGAAAATGATCTCATAAACAAGGTGCATAGGGGAGAGCTCTTCAATCAACAACTGATGTAGTTCTGGAAGAGATTCCGCTTCGTTGAGTAAAGGGATAACAAGGGATAATTGCATAGTCTTGGCTCAACGGCAAATTTACAAAAAAATATGCCTATTCTGGGCGGTTACGTTTTAGGATAAGGCCAGAAACAAGACTCAATATAAAACTGATGATTAAGGAACCTGCAAAACCACTTACTGCAATCCACATGGGTGAACTCCCTTTTTCTTGCATGGCTAAAATTTGATCGAGCTGTTCTTTTGGTATTTCAGGGTTTTCATCTAAGATTTTCATTTCCACGACATCCATCATTTTCCCGACAGTATCTGGGTCAATTACGGTCACCAATAAAATCTGGTAAGCCACACCGAAAATTGCGCTAACTGCAGCAATTCCAAGTCCAAGTTTTAACGCTTCACCAAGAGACATAAAGCCATCATTGTCCTTTCTGTAGTTGATGAAAGCGATCACAAGAACACTGAGTGTCATGGCCAAACTAACATAAAGCAAAGCAGTTTCTTGGGTGTAATGCATGTCTAGGAAATAAATCATAAGACCAAAAACGACAGATACACCGCCCAAAAGACAACCGTATTGTAAAATGTGATTTTTAAGGGGGAGGGATTGATTTTCCATTTTTTGAGGGTTTAATTGAATTAATTTGGATTCTATTTGTTATAAATTTAGAAAAATCATTTACATTTGCACACGTTTTAAAAATAATTTTATGAAAGCAGGTATACACCCAGATAATTATAGACTTGTAGCATTCAAAGACATGTCCAATGAAGATGTGTTCATTACAAAATCTACTGTGGAGACAAAAGAAACCCTAGAAGTTGAGGGTATCGAATACCCCTTGGTAAAATTAGAAATCTCTAGAACGTCTCACCCTTTCTACACTGGGAAGAGTAAATTCGTTGATACTGCAGGTCGTATCGATAAATTCAAAAACAAATACGCGAAATTCAAAAAATAAGACTTTCGTTGCTCATAATAGAAACCATCCCATCAGGATGGTTTTTTTTTTGATCCATTTTTTAGCCCATTGACTTATAAAGTGGTTAAACAAGACAATGCTGATTGCGAGTGTATTAAATACAATGTCTTCCCCATCCAAAACTCTGTTTGGAAGAAAATACTGCAACAACTCGTCTAAAACGCCCAAGCCAAAGCATACCCCAAAGGTGCTGCGATAACGTTTATATTTTCCCCATCCCTTTTTATCAAAAGCATTGAATACAAAGACCGTTAAGATGCAGTACTCAATTAAGTGACTTCTTTCATTAAGGCTTAACCGTAAGAAAAAGAGCAATAAAATGGCCGCAATTCCGAGGTAAACAGCACGCCCTCGCCATGAAGGGAGATTTCTTAAATTTAAAATACAACTGCTTCCAATTAATATCATACCGGTTAAGAAAAGAACGGCATGGAGGTCTTGACTGGGTAAAACGTTTCGCAAAGGATTGCCCGTAAATAGTGTAGACAAGATGACTGCATACGTGAAAATCGCTAAAGCTCTGTAGGTCTTTATGCCAAAGAGATTCCATTTTTCTTGTGTTTTCATAGGTGTTTTAATTTTAGAAACGGCTTAGGGTTTGGTAAATCTAAAAAAACTAATTTTGTTAAAAACGCATTTATGTCAACAGACAAAGCTTATCATTTCGTTGATACCCATGTACGATCAGCATTTTTACCTTTTGCTTATGTCCGTCCATTGGCGCACCTCTTTTTAGGAATGGATACCTTGGCGGAAAAATGGAATCATTATTTAAACACAACTTTTTCTTTTGTAACCGAAGGATATTTGGCCAAAAAATTCCCAGCCTCTCCTTCAGCAGTAAATATTTTAATTAATCCCTTAGTATTGCCAACAGAAACCCTAGTGGGTGCCATACAAGAATTAAAGCTTGGTGAAGGAATTTTATATAAAGAACAGTGGATTGCCTACTGTTCAAGTTCACTTGAATTTCCTCAAAAAAAGGAGGAGGTACAAACACAAGAATGGATAGATGAATTACTGGTTCTGCAGGACAAAACAGATTTGTTTCTGAAAAACGATGCGGTCCTTAAGCTTGATTTTAAACGTCTTACCTCTGGAAAAACCAGTCAACCCATTTCGTCTACCAATCAGGTGTTGGGGGCAGAAAATATATTTTTAGCGCCTGGTGCAAAAGTGGAATGTTGTACACTAAATGCTACCGATGGGCCCATTTATATTGGGGCCAATGCTGAGGTTATGGAAGGGAGCCTTATTCGAGGAAGTTTCTTTTTAGCCGATTTTGCAACTGTGAAAATGGGTGCTAAAATCTATGGAGGGACCTCAGTAGGGAGTTATTCTAAAGTAGGAGGAGAGCTCAACAATGTTAACCTTTTTCCGTATTCAAACAAAGGGCATGATGGCTTTTTGGGCAATGCGGTTATTGGTTCTTGGTGTAATATTGGTGCAGCTACAGATGCTTCAAACTTAAAAAACAATTACGATAAATTGCGGGTATGGAATTATTCGGCTGAAAGATTCGACAAAACTGAATTGCAATTCTGTGGACTCTTGATGGGAGATTTTAGCCGCTGCAGCATTCACAGTATGTTTAACACTGCTACCGTTATGGGCATTAATGTCAATGCTTTTGGGACTGGATTTCCTAGAACATTTATTCCTAGTTTCACATACGGTGGTGCCCAAGGCATGAGCAGTTATCAATTTGAAAAGGCCATGGTGGCCAATGCTGCGATGATGGAAAGAAGAGGCATAGAGTTGGATGATTTGGAGAAAGAGGTATTAAAAACGGTGTTTGAGCTTTCGTCTAAGTGGCGTAAGGACTAATTTTCTTTTTTTACCTGTTTTAGTTCCAGTAAGTTGGTCGGATTCATTTCTAATCCTGTGATATTTTTTTGAGTAAACCGAATGGCCTGGTCATAGTACAAGGGAATCACAGGTACTTCTTTTCTTACAATAGCATCCATTTGTTTGTATAATTCTTCTCGTTTTTCAATTCCTGTCGTTTCCATCGCCCTCTGGTAAAGGGAGTCGTATTTAGGATTGCTGTAATGGGTGTAGTTGGGGCCAGAAGGCGAAAAATTTTCAGTGTAAAAAAGGCTTAAATAATTTTCTGCATCAGGGTAATCGGCAATCCAACTCGCTCTAAATGCTTGAAGTTTTCCTCCTGTTTTTGCTTGACGTAGTGTTGCTGTGGGCATTAAGTCGATTTTAACCTCAAACCCAAGTTTGGACCATTCACTTTGAAGAAATTCACAAAGGTCTAGATAATTGCTATCTGTCGCAAGGCGGATTGTCAATGGGGTGTTCGGGTTTTCTTGAATGAATTCTGCCACCCATTGTTTCGAAAGCTCTGGAGAAAAGCGCGAAACGTATTGAGGTTGGTGCCCCGGTAATCCTTTTGGAATAAACCCTCCATTGGCAGGAAAACCAATGGAATTTCGTAAATAGGCAATCATTTTTTCACGATCAAATCCCTGCGCCAAGGCCTGGCGGATTTTTTGTGACCGAAAGAGAGGGTTCTCGGTATCCATATTTAGACCGATGTATTCCGTATTGAGATAGGGCCCTTTTTGCATTTTAATTTTATTCTTGAATTCGGGTTGAAGTTCTCCTTCAAAGGTCAGTAAATTGTCTTTGTAAGAGCTGTCTATGGAATTTAGAAAATCCAACTTTCCTTGGGTAAATAACATGAATTCACTTTGTATATCTGGAATTAGGCTGATGGCGATCGCCTCTAGATACGGTAGGGCTTCCCCCTTTTGATCGGTTTCGAAGTAATGTGGGTTTTTCCGTAGAATCAATTTTACTTCTTCTTGCCATTTTTGAAAACGAAAAGGGCCTGTTCCGATCGGGTTTCTTCCGAAGTCTTTTCCATAAAAATCGGTTCCTTCTTTTGGGACAACTGCGCAATATTGCATGGTCAAAATCCCTAAAAAAGCAGGAAATTTTTGCTTCAATTGAATTTGAAAAACACTGTCGTTCAATGCCTTGTAATCGTTTACGTGTTGTAGCACCCATCCTCCGGGAGAACCTACATCAGCGTCTTTAAGTCGATCAAAACTGTGGGTGAAATCAGAGGCTTTTACGGTACGACTCCCTTTATTTCCAAAGACTTTATGGGTGTGAAATTGTACATCTTTGCGTAAATAGAAGGTGTACTCCAAGCCAGTAGTGTCGATGGTCCATCTGTGCGCAATATCTCCTTGTATGCGTAAGTCTTTATCCAACTGAACAAGACCATTAAACAGCTGGTGTATGGGCCATATATTTTGGGGATTACGTGCAAAAGCAGGATCTAAGGAAGTAATGTTTCTAAACTCATTGTATCTAAAAACAGTATGCTCTGGAATATTCTTTTTCGAACTGCAAGAAAAAAAGAGCAACATCAGTAAAGAAACGGAAAGAAGCTTAGAAAAAACGGGGGTCATCTTGCAATTCAAAATTGTATATTTGCTCAAAAATAATTCTTTTAAAAGAAAGATCCTCTGTTTTGAATCAAACCGAAGTCCTTTTAGATAAAACACGTGTAGCCTTTCATACTTTAGGCTGCAAGCTTAATTTCTCTGAAACCGCTGCCATTGCTCGTGATTTTTCTCAAGAGCACTATAAAAAAGTGGATTTTGATCTCCCGGCAGATGTCTATGTAATCAATACGTGTTCGGTTACTGAAAACGCAGATAAACGGTTTAAATCTTTGGTGAATAAAGTGCTGCGGCAAAACCCAGAGGCTTTTGTTGCCGCCATTGGATGCTATGCTCAGCTTCAGCCGGAACAGCTCGCCGCTGTTGAAGGAGTGGATTTGGTTTTAGGGGCCTCAGAAAAATTTAAGCTGACACAATACTTGGATGATCTCAAAAAGAAAGACCACGGTCAAGTGCATTCTTGCGCCATAGAAGACGTTACACACTATGAAAGTAGTTTTTCCCTGGGCGACAGAACAAGGGCTTTCTTAAAAGTACAAGACGGTTGTGATTACAAATGTACTTATTGCACCATCCCTTTGGCCAGAGGGATATCTAGAAGTGATCGTTTGGATCAGGTCCTCGAAAATGCACAAAAAATCGCAGCACAAAACATAAAAGAAATTGTTTTAACAGGAGTAAACGTTGGTGATTTTGGGAAAGGTGAATTTGGAAATAAAAAACACGAGCATACTTTTTTAGACTTGGTCAAGGCAATGGATGCTGTCCCAGGAATAGATCGCGTAAGAATTTCTTCCATAGAACCCAATTTATTGAAGAATGAAACAATTGACTTTGTGGCTCAGAGTCGTGCTTTTGTTCCGCATTTTCATATCCCCTTACAAAGTGGGAGTGATGTTGTTTTGAAAAAAATGAGACGTCGATATTTGAGTTCCCTATATACCGAACGCATAGCGCGTGTTAAAACTCAGATGCCCGATGCTTGTATAGGGGTAGATGTTATTGTAGGCTTTCCAGGAGAAACGGATGAAGAGTTTTTAAAGACCTATCGGTATTTGGCAGATTTACCCATTTCTTATCTTCATGTATTCACCTATTCAGAGCGCCCCAATACTCCGGCGGCTGCATTTGAAGCGGTTGTTCCTGCAAACGTTAGGGCGAAGCGAAGTAAGATGCTACGTGGTCTTTCTGTAAAAAAGCGACATGCTTTTTATACCAGTCAATTGGGGAAGACAAAAAAGGTGCTTTGGGAAAGCGAAAATAAGCAAGGCTATATTCACGGCTTTACAGAGAACTATGTAAAAATAAGAAAGCCCTGGAATCCAGAGCTTTCGAATGTATTAGAATACGTTACCCTTAGTCGTATCGATGACCAAGGCTTTGTCCGTTCGGATGGCTAAAGCTTTATTCCAACGGGCAATAATGATTTGTAACGTTTATTTTTTCTTAAAAAACCTGCGATTTCAGGGCTTGTTGGGACTACTTTTAAATTGCGTTCTTCAACGTGATCGAGTACCGTTCGAATAAAATTTTCTTTAAGTTCAGCAGTATCAATGTTTTCTGGAACAATTAACTTGGTGAGGAAAATTTTGCGCTCTTGTTCTGCATATTCAATGCGCGCCATTGTTTCGTCAACCATGATTTCAAACTGTCGTAAAAAGGTGTTGTTTTCTAAGTCGAAATTTTGCATGTAAGAATAATTAAAATTATTTTGGTTGTCCTTTCAAGAACGTTTTATTTTGACGATCATTGTAAATGATGTAAATTAAATTCTTAACAAAAGGATATCAAAGATACAAAATATTTGAAAACTAATAGAAGTGTCTGATTCAAAAGAAGCTAGTCCAATTTATATGATGCCGGGGATGGCAGCCAGTCCTAGAATTTTTGAGTTCATCAATCTTCCAGAAGAATTTGAAATCATAAAACTCTCTTGGATGCCTCCTGAGGAAGGGGAAACATTAGCGCATTATGCCAAAAGGATGTGCGAACGAATTAAACATTCCAATCCGGTACTGTTAGGGGTTTCTTTTGGTGGGATTTTGGTTCAAGAAATGGCCAAACACATTTCTGTAAAAAAGACAATCATAGTTTCCAGTGTCAAAACCAATAAAGAACTTTCGCTTTCCATGCGCATTGCTAAGAAAACCAACGCACATAAACTGTTGCCTACCCAATGGATTGAAAGCTTAGAAAGTTTAGCCTTATTTGTTTTTGGTCCTGCAGTAAAACCAAGAGTAGAAGCATATCAAAAATATTTATCTGAGCGTGACCCGGAATACCTCAACTGGTGTATCGATAACATTGTTCATTGGGAGCAGACTACTTTTTCTTCAGATTTGATTCATGTTCACGGCACTAAAG
>CBFIJA010000067.1:0-8310 GCA_965662875.1 Candidatus Arcticimaribacter sp. | reverse complement strand
TGCGAAGCTTCAATGACAACTGCTACTCCTTGTGGATTCAGCGTATCGTTGATGCAGTCCAGAATTTGTTCCGTCAAGCGCTCTTGAACTTGTAAACGGCGTGAAAAAACATCGACTACTCTTGGGAGCTTACTTAACCCAACAATGTGTCCATTGGGTATGTATGCGATGTGGGCTTTTCCGAAAAACGGCAACATATGGTGCTCACAAAGCGAATACAACTCGATGTCTTTTACAATAACCATTTCTTTATAATCTTCTTTGAACATGGCACCCTGTAAAATTTGTTTTGGATCCATTTCATAGCCTTCCGTCAAAAACTTCATGGCTTTTGATGCACGCATCGGAGTTTTTACAAGACCTTCGCGGGAAGTATCTTCACCCAAAAGGTCAATGATTTTATCAAATTTTTCGGCCATTTCTTCCGTAATGGGAAGGGTGTCTAGGTTAAAGTTTTCGTTCATCATAATAGTTAGAGTAAGTGATTGTATTTTTCTTTTAGCAAGGCCACTTTAGGGTCAATAATATACTGACAATAGGGCTGCTCTTTGTTTTGATTGTAATAATTGTGGTGTGCCTCTTCAGCAAAGTAAAAAGGCATTTCAGCGACCAATTCGGTCACTATAGGCTGTTCAAAAGCAGAGGCTTGTAATTCTTGAATAATCTTTTCTGCGGTCTGCTTTTGCGCCTCAGAAGCATAAAAAATGGCCGAACGGTATTGGGTACCCACATCGTTTCCTTGTCGGTTTAGGGTCGTTGGATCATGGGTTGAAAAAAAAACATAAAGCAAAGTAGAAAAGGAAACAATATCCGGATCAAAATGGATAATAATTCCTTCAGCGTGACCGGTTCGACCTGTACAGACTTCACGATAGGCTGGATTTTTAATGGTCCCTCCTGTGTATCCGGACTGAACAGAACGAACACCCTTTATACGCTGGAATACGGCTTCGGTACACCAAAAACAACCGTTAGCCAGGATGGCATGTTCTTCTTTTTTCATAGCTTGTTTAACAAATATATGTATTTATTAAACATTAAAAGAGCTTTGTTTAGGTTATTTTGCGTTATAGAGTATAAAAGAAGAAAAAGAATAAACATAAAAAAATAGGGAGCCAGCATACAATTAAAACAAAAAGCGTTTAATTTGCGAGGAATGAAAACATTAGTTCAAGCTCGGAACATCACAAAATCCTACGGCGACTTAAATGTCTTGGACAATATTCATCTAGACATAAAACAAGGAGAAATCGTTACGATTGTAGGCCCGTCAGGGGCTGGAAAAACAACATTGTTGCAAATTCTAGGAACTTTAGCGCAATCGGATGCGGACCAAAGCGGTAGACTTATCATCGACCAACAAGAGGTGTCCCGTTTATCGACCAAAGCTTTGGCAAGCTTTCGCAATCAAAACATTGGCTTTATTTTTCAATTTCATGAGCTTTTGGATGAATTTACAGCGCTAGAGAACGTTATGCTTCCAGGAAGAATTGCCGGTAAAAGTGTTAAAGAGCTTAGCCCTAAAGCACATGAACTCCTTCAAACTCTAGGGTTGGCAGACCGCTGTGATCACAAACCCAATGCACTTTCTGGGGGAGAGCAACAACGCGTTGCTGTCGCTCGGGCATTAATGAATCAGCCAAAAATAATTTTTGCAGATGAACCCAGTGGAAATTTGGACAGTGAAAATGCGCAACACCTGCATGAATTATTTTTTAAGCTAAGGGATGAATACAACATCACCTTTGTAATTGTCACCCATAATCCAGCGCTAGCAGAGATGGCGGATAGAAAAATTAAACTCAAAGACGGACGAATCCAAAGTGCATGAATTCAAACGAATTGAAGGTTTTTTTGGATGAAAAAGCGCAACAGTACCAATCTAACAGGTTTATAGAAGCAGACCCAATACAAATTCCCCATGGCTTTACACGAAAAGAAGACATTGAGATTTCCTCTTTCTTGGTGGCTACCATTGCATGGGGAAACCGAACGACGATCATCAACAATGGAAATAAGATGATGGCACTGCTGGACCAATCGCCCTATGAATTTGTTTTACAACACCAAGAAAAAGATTTAGAACCGCTTAAAAACTTTGTTCACCGTACGTTTAATGGAGAAGATTTTGTGTACTTCATCACGGCATTAAAACACATTTACGAAAACCATGGGGGAATAGAAACCGTTTTTGCAACGCACGCGCAAACCGATAATTTACAGCCTGCGATTCACGCTTTTAAAACTCTTTTTTTTCTACTGCCCCACCCCAAACGAACCACAAAACACCTCTCTGATCCGCTTAAAGGTTCTGCAGCAAAGCGCATCAATATGTTTTTACGTTGGATGGTACGCCCTGCAAAAAACGGTGTGGATTTTGGCTTATGGTCGCTGCTTCACCCGCGTCAATTGTCATGTCCGTTAGACGTGCATTCAGGAAACGTAGCCCGGAAATTGGGACTTTTATCCAGAAAACAGAATGATGCGAAGGCCGTCGTAGAATTGGATACATCCTTACGTAAATTGGATGCTGACGATCCTGTAAAATATGACTTTGCACTTTTTGGTTTAGGGGCCTTCGAAAAATTTTAAGCTTTCCGATAAATTCAGAAGTCAATTCCTCAATTTCTTTTGTATTTTTGCAGGAAGCGAAACAAAGTAAGCATTGATGAAAATACTCTTAAAAAAGGCGACTATACTGGATACCCAAAGTCCCTTTCATCACGCTCAAAAAGACCTTTTAATTGACGAAGGCACGATCGTTTCCATAGAAGACAACATCACTGAAAAAGGAGCCAAAAAAGTAGGTTTTCAAAATCTACATGTTTCCAGGGGTTGGATAGACACTAGTGTTTGTTTTGGTGAACCTGGTTTTGAAGAAAGAGAAACTTTAGACAATGGCCTAAAAACGGCAGGGAAAAGTGGTTTTACAAACATTTTATTGAATAGCGTTAGCCGTCCTTTACTAGACAATGCCTCTACTGTTGGACAATTGGTCAACTACAGCAGCGCTTACGCAACTAAAATTCATCCCATCGCCTGTTTTTCACAAGGCCAAAAGGGAGAAAAACTCAATGAGTTTTATGACTTGAAAAAGCATGGTGCCGTCGCATTTGGAGATTTTCAACGCCCTATAGCTCAGCCCGAACTTCTAAAAACTGCGCTGTTGTACAGTCAACGTATAGCGGGGGTGCTTATGAGTTATCCCTACACTGCGCAAATGGGAGATCCTACAGGGGTGCATGAAGGTTTGGTAAGCACCCAATTGGGACTTCGCGGTGAGCCGGATATTTATGAAAGCCTTCAAATTCAGCGCGACCTAGCCCTTTTGGAATATACCGGAGGAAAACTTCACTTCCCTACCCTTTCATCACAAAAAGGAGTAGCCCTCGTTCGAGCAGCAAAAAAGAAAGGCTTAGACGTGAGTTGCAGTGTAGCCCTTGCCAATCTTCTGTTTACAGAAGAACAGCTCATGGACTTTAACACTGATTTTAAGCTGACTCCACCCTTGAGAACTGAAGAAGATAAAGCAGCCCTTAAAGAAGGTGTTCTGGACGGAACCATAGACATGATCACGTCCAATCACCTCCCACTGAATGAAGAAATCAAAGATCTTGATTTCCAAATATCCACACCCGGAACTACAGCTTTGGAAGCTGCGTTTGGAGTTTTAAATACGCTTTTCCCTTATGAAAAGACAGTCCAATTGCTGTTAAATGGACACAAGCGTTTTGGTGTTGTAAGTCCGAGCATTGCCGTGGGCAACCCCGCACAGTTAAGTCTTTTTAACCCTGAAGGGGAAGGCATATTTGGTTCAAAAAATATTTTCTCTACCTCAAAAAACTCTGCTTTTACAGGAACGCCTACGCGTGGAAGCGTGTACGGAGTAATCCACGGGAATCACCAACAATTCCAATAAAATTGAGCACAACACAGATCCTCGATTATCAAATTCGTCAACCCAAGACCTCAGAAAAGCCTCCCGCTGCCCTTTTTTTATTGCACGGGTATGGCAGTCATGAGATGGATTTATTCTCTTTTGCAAACTACCTCCCGGATTCGTTAATGGTCATCTCTTTACGCGCCCCTTTATCGCTTGGTTTCGGGGGATATGCATGGTATTCCATCCATTTCAATGAAACAGATCTATCCAAATGGTCGGACAATGAGGAAGCAATAAAAGCACAATCCATTATTTTGGACAACATCGATTATCATTGTAACAGCTTAAATTTAAACCCAAACAACATTCATCTTCTTGGATTTAGCCAAGGGGCAATTCTCAGTTGGGCCGTGGGTTTAGCACATCCAGATAAAATCAAAAGTGTGATGGCGCTCAGTGGATATGTAAACAATGACATTACATCATTTTCATCAAACTGCGCCACTCTCAAGTGTTTCAGTAGTCATGGGAAACAAGACCCTACCCTTCCTGTGGATTGGGCCAGAGCGGGAATACAACTGTTAAAAGAAAAAGGACTTGAGCTTACGTATAAAGAATACGATGCAGGTCATGGAATCCCTCCTGAAAACTTTTCGGATTTACTGCTTTGGATGAAACAAAACCTCTAGGGTTCTAGTACGCTTTAGGCGTTAAAATCAAATTATCATTGGCATCCAGAGAATAGGCTAAAATAATTTCTTTCTTGCGGGTTCCATTGGAATAAAGTGCAATCAACCAACGGTCATTCAGCAGCTTTATTTTCTCGATAAAATGCTTTCCATCTTTCTCTAAAATTATGTCATTTAGCACATTAGGTTTTTTATTTAAAGAAAATATTTTACTTTCTAGTGCCTGCTGTAAACTATCGATGTTACTGGTTTTGAACCGCTCTTTCACATAGGGCGTTTCACGCAATTTAAAATACACTTGTTGGGCGTATTCGCTTTGTAAGCTTTTATAGCGGCTTTGTAGATTTTGTATTTTTTCTTCTTTTTCGATCAATCTTTTTTGTTGATCTTCAATAACTCGATTGCTGTTGACAATCTGAAAAATTAAAATCAAGACTGAAAAAACGAAGAGATAAATAAGGAGTTTGGATTTCATTTAAACCGTTATTGTTAAGTTATCGTAGGCTAGAAATACATTGTCAGGTAATTTTGCTTGCACGTCTTTATGAAAGCCCAACAAATGGCTGATATGAGTAAAATAAGTACGCTTGGGTTGCAACTCTTCTACCAATGCCAAGGCTTCTTCTAAATTGAGGTGCGAAGGATGGGGATCCTCTCTTAGGGCATTGAGAACCAAAACGTCTAAATTTTGGAGTTTTTCTTTTTCCATCTCCGCTAGTGTTTTTACGTCTGTGAGGTAGGCAAAATCGCGAATCCGATACCCCAAAACAGGCAATTGAGCATGCTGGGCCTCTATAGGAACAATGGTTTGGTCACCCAAAGCGAAAGAACTTGCTTTATCCACCTCCGTTACATCAACAGAAGGGGCACCAGGATATTTGTTCTTTTCGTCAAAGATATAGGAAAATCGTTGTTTTAAGGCATAATGCACATCCTTGCGCATGTACATCTGTATTTTGCCTTGACGAAAGAAAAAAGGTCGGATATCGTCCAATCCTGCGGTATGATCAGCATGCTCGTGGGTAAACAGGATTCCATCCAAATGACGGACGTTATGCGTTAACATCTGTTGTCGGAAATCTGGACCACAATCCACCACATAATAATGGTTGTCCCAAGCAATAGAAATGGAGACACGTAAACGTTTGTCTTTTGAGTCTTGACTGAGACATACGGGGTGCTGACTCCCAATAATGGGGATTCCCTGCGAAGTTCCGGTTCCTAAAAAAGTAATGGTTAGCATCTTTTTTCAAAGGTAAAACTTTGCAATAGAATACCGCAATATTTGTACATTTGTTAGAAGCACAAATTACTATGTCTGTACAAATTCCTGGAGAAAAAGAAATGGAAAAAATGCCTTCGATAGAAGCCAAGGCATTGCGTATTAATCTCAACAACTACATCTACGGTACATTTGCAGAAATTGGCGCCGGACAAGAAGTAGCGCGTCATTTTTTTCGTTCTGGTGGTGCATCTGGGACGATTGCAAAAACCATTAGTGCCTACGACAAAAGCTTTAGCGATAACATTTACGGTGAAGAAGACGATCGCCGTTATGTAACAGAAGCCCGTTTGTATAAAATGTTGGATCACGAAATGCAGTTACTAGAAGAACGCATTCCAAGGGAAGAAAACCCAAATAAAATGTTCTTTACCTATGCCAATACAGTGGCTACCATTGATTTTGCTAAAAAATTCAAAGGCCACGGCTGGATGGGAATTCGTTTTCAGGCTGCACCCGATCAAGAATACAGCGAAATTACCCTTCACGTTCGATTTCACCATACAGAAGCACGCTTTCAGCAAGAAACCCTAGGACGCATGGGGGTAAACCTGATTTATGGTGCTTTTTACAAACACGACCAACCGAAAAAATTATTAAAATATCTTTACGACAACATTGACAAAGACGCCATAGAAATTGATACCATTAATTTTAAAGGCCCTTTATTCAAAGAAGTTGACAATCGCCTAATCAGTTTGCAATTGGTGAAACGAGGAATGACCGAAGCTGTAATGTTCGACACCAACGGAAGCAACATTCTCCCGGCCAGGGAATTGTACAAAAAGAACATCTTGACCTTAAGAGGAAGTTTTCGCCCGGTGACCAAGGTGAACATTGACATGTTTAAAAAATCCTTGGATGTATTCATCAAAGAAAATGAGGTGGATGAATCAAAAACAGTTGTAATTTTTGAAATCACTCTTTCGAATCTCAGTGCACAAGGCGAAATTGACGAAAAAGATTTCATGGACCGCGCAAAACTTTTGTGTTCATTGGGGCATGTTGTAATGATTTCAAACTTCAAAGAGTACTACAAACTCGTTGACTATCTTTCACAATACACCAAAAAACAAATGGCACTCTGCATGGGGGTAAATAACTTTGTTGAAATTTTCGACGAGCATTACTACCAAGACTTGGGTGGAGGGATCTTGGAAGCCTTCGGAAAAATGTTTTACAACAACCTAAAAGTATACCTCTATCCGATGAAAGCAGACAATGGAGAGGTCATAAACAGCAACAACCTAAAGTTACATCCCCGCATGAAGGATTTCTATAAATTCTTTAAATACAATGGAAAAGTGGTGGATATTTTTGATTATGAACCCGATCACTTGAATATTTTCTCCAGAAAAATTTTAGCTCAAATCAAAGCTGGAGAAGCGGGCTGGGAAGAGCATCTCCCGAAAGGCATTGCCGAACGGATAAAGTCCGACAATATGTTCGGTTTCGAAAAATAATGCACTAAACCACTCATTGAGTGGTTTTTTTACACCTTTCATTGGCAGGAGATTAAAGCACTTGAAAATGGAATGATTTAAAAACACTACAAATCATTCCTTTTAAATCTTTTATTTTAGCATCATGGAGAAAAGGTATCACCTTCTTAATGGAGATGCATTAAAAGAATGCTTTCCCCCTGCATTAAATGGAGAAAAACTTATTTTTCGTGAGTGCTTAGTAGATGGACCGGTATCACACCAAGAAGAGGAAATTTTTTATACGGAACGAATAAAATTTCTCTGTGCTCACTACGGTGCAGAAGGAAAAGATGACTACAGCCGTTTATTTCTCTCTCAAATGAAAAAGCTGGATGAAATACCGAAAACGACTACGCTTTTTGTTTGGTTTGAAGCAGATTTGTTTTGTCAAGTCAATTTATGGTATTGTTTGCATCGTCTATTTAAAAACAATAAAAAACAATCCCTCTACTTGGTTATGCCGCCTGACTTTTCTCCCTTTAGTTATGCAGGCCTCGACGCACAAAGCCTAAAGACTTGCTTTCAAAATGCGAAGCCGATAAAATCGATTGAGGCTTGGGCAGAATTATGGAAAGCCTATCAAAGAAATGACACGGAAGACCTGTTAAGCAAAGCAAAATTATTACAAAATGAATTCCCTTTTGTCTATAGCGCAGTCCAGGCCCATTTGGATCGTATTCCCACCAAAAACAATATAGGTCGCCCTCTAGAGCGCTTAAAAGCGATCCTGAAAGAATTGAATTCGCCAAAATTTGGAGATATCTTTCAGGAATTTTGCAAGACCGAAGCCCATTATGGCTTTGGCGACCTAACGGTTAAACGTCTTTTAAAAGAATTGCAGGAAAAAGAATAAGGTTACGCTTCTAATATCTGCGCAGCATGCTCCTTGGTTTTCACCTTATCAATCACACGTTCTACCACACCTTGTTCATCGATAATAAAAGTTTTTCGGTGAATGCCATCGTATTCTTT
>CBFIJA010000066.1:0-8397 GCA_965662875.1 Candidatus Arcticimaribacter sp. | reverse complement strand
AAGCCTTAGCGGGAATGCAACGCACTGTTCGTAAAAAAGGGATCGAAATCATTCAAGTAAACGGTTGGAATTACCCCGAATTGATTGAAGCATATACCAAGGCAGAATCCCTAGCAAGAACAGCGCATGTTCCTGTACTGATTCATGTTACGGAACTCACCCAACCTATAGGGCATTCCACTTCTGGATCTCACCAGCGGTATAAATCAAAAGAACGATTGGAATGGGAAAAAGAATACGACTGCAATCGACAATTTAAAAATTGGCTGATTGAAAAAAACATTGCTACTAAAGAAGAATTGAACGCAATTGAAATCGATTGTAAGCAAGTAGCAAAAAAAGCAAAAGCCTCAGCTTGGAAAGCTTATCAAGCTCCAATACTTGACAAACGTACTGCTCTTGACCACCTTTTGAAAGAAGCGCTTAAGGAAAGTTCTAACGATGCCAATATAACATTGAACCTTAAGGCTTTAAGGACGATTACAGAGCCTACGTACAAAGATTTGCTTCACATAGCCCGAAAAACACAAAGAACACAAATCCGATTGGGAATAAAAAATTCGACTTTATCGGCTTGGATTTCGAACCTACAAACAGCATTGCGCCCAAAATACAGTTCCCATTTATACAGTACAACGGATTTTCAGCTGGATAAAATCCCTTTTAATCCAATTGAATATGGTAAGGAGCCCAAAAAAGTGGATGGAAGGATTGTCATTCGAGACAATTTTGATGCTTTATTGGCAAAAGACGATCGTATCGTGATTTTTGGAGAAGATGTTGGCGTAATCGGCGATGTAAACCAAGGGCTTGAAGGGATGCAGGAAAAACATGGAAAAGACCGTGTATTCGATACTGGAATTAGAGAAGCCACCATCATTGGTCAGGGCATAGGAATGGCTTTACGCGGCTTGCGTCCTATTGCAGAAATTCAATATTTAGATTACATTTTATATTGCTTAAATACTTTAAGTGACGATTTAGCATCGTATCTGTATCGAACTGTTGGTCAACAATCTGTACCTTTAATTATTCGTACAAGAGGCCATCGTTTGGAAGGGATTTGGCACAGTGGATCTCCTATGGGAGGCATCCTACATCTATTGAGAGGGATCAACATTGCTGTACCCAGAAACATGACCCAAGCAGCAGGCTTTTACAACACACTTCTTCAAGCAGATGAACCCGCCTTGGTGGTAGAATCCTTAAATGGCTATCGATTAAAAGAAGATCTCCCAACAAACCTTGGCGACTTTACCCTTCCATTGGGTCAAATAGAAATCCTTAAAGCAGGGACAGACATTACATTGATTTCGTACGGATCCACTCTTCGTTTGGTAGAAGAAGCAGCCAAGGAATTGGCCTTACACGCTATTGATGCAGAGGTTATAGACATACAAACCCTCATTCCTTTTGATCGTACGCATGAGATAAAGAAAAGCATTGCTAAAACCAATCGTGTGTTAATCATTGATGAGGATGTCCCTGGGGGTGCATCGGCCTATATCCTACAACAGCTATTGGATGAGCAAGATGTTTTTTCACTTCTGGACCACAGCCCACAAACACTGACGGCTCAAGCCCACCGCCCCGCTTACGGCAGTGACGGTGATTATTTTTCAAAACCGTCTATCGATGATATTTTTGAGAAAGCGTATGCCATTATGCATGAAAGCAATCCCACCAGATTTCCAGGACTCTAAGCCGCTATAATCTTAACGATCAATTCTTTCAGTAAATTTTCATTGTCCATGTTAACGGCACCCATTCCTTTGCTTTTTAAGTCCATCTCTTTAATCACCGAAACGACCTTGGCGCACTGTCGAAGCGAATACATGCGCGACGTGCTTTCATAATCTTTAATGAAATAAGGAGAAATGCCTAAGCGTTTAGGCGCTGAATTTTTATCGGGTAAGCCGTGATAAAGTAAAACCTTTTGGAAAAATGTAAATAAAACAGGTAGGATGAGTTGTACAGGATGGTTTTTTGCGTTTTCAGCCATGTACTGCGAAATACGAATGGCCAAAGGAAGGTTTTTTTGTCCCAATGCCTTTTGCAATTCAAAGGCGTTAAAGTCTTTGCTATAGCCTATGTGATCTTCAATAATTTTAGGGGTTAAATTGACTCCGGACTCCAGGTTGCTTTTTAATTTCTCTAAAGCCTTATCAATTTTTCCAAGATCAGATCCCAAGAAAGTAAACAATAAATTTGCAGCATCAGGCGCTATTGAAAAATCATAGGTCTTAGCATGCTCTTGAATCCATCCCATTATTTTATAATCGCGCATTGCCACGGATTCAAAAACACATTGTGATTGTTTAAGGTCCTTGAAAACCTTTTTTCGCGCATCTATTTTTTTATGCTTATGGCACAAAACCAATACTGTTTGCGGCTGTGGCGAAGCAAAATAATTTGCCAATGCTTCCCATTGCCTATCCAAATATTGGGCTTCTCTAACCACTACCAACTGCCGCTGGCCCATCATGGGATAACGTTTGCATGCTTCAATAATTTGCAATGCATCTGTTTCTTTCCCATACATAAGGGTTTGATCAAAATCTTTAGCGCTTTCTTCTACGACAACTTTCATTAAAAGAGATGTGATCTCATCGATGAAAAAAGATTCTGTTCCGTGTAGCAAATAGATGTTGTGAATGCTGCCCTGTCGAATCTGTGCGAGAAGTTGTTCGGATGTGTTCAAAAAATGCTCACTTTTGCAGTATGGATGAATTAAATTTTCCCCCGTACCCTATACCACTCAAAAATAGGGAAAATAAGACCTACGTATGGGATATCATTCGAAAAAAAAATATTCTTTTGACTCCAGAAGAATGGGTACGTCAACATTGCATTCACTTCTTGATTCATGAAAAAAAAGTGCCACAAAGTTTTATTAATGTTGAGAAAACCTTTGTTGTTGGCCAGCGAAAAAAACGTTATGATATCGTCGTTTATAGCCCAACAGGAATGATTTCTCTATTGGTTGAATGCAAAGCGCCTAGCATAAAAATCACCCAAACAACGTTCGACCAAATCGCTCAATATAATTTTAGCCTAAAGAGCAACGCATTAATGGTTACCAATGGAAGAGATCACTATTTTTGTGAGATGGACAATCGTGCACGCCAATATCAATTCATGAAAGAATTACCGATATACAATTCTAAAAGTCATCTATGGAAATAGCTGTTGTCGTTTTAAATTGGAACGGGGAATCCCTCTTAAAAACATTTTTGCCCAGCGTGATTGCGCACAGCAAAAAAGCGAAAATTTACATAATCGACAACGGCTCTAAGGACGACTCGGCTCTTTTTGTACAAAAGAACTGTCCTGAGGTGCATTGGATTGGTTTAGATAAGAATTACGGTTTTGCAGGAGGCTACAACAAAGGCTTATCCAGCATAAATGCAGATGTATATTGCTTATTGAATAGTGATGTAGAAGTAACTGAGGGGTGGTTGAATCCCTTTAAAACTGCTTTTTTAGATTCGGGATTGGACATTGCACAACCCTTGATTCTGGATTACAAAAAGAAAACACATTTTGAATATGCTGGTGCCGCAGGGGGAATGTTGGATCGTTTAGGTTATCCCTATTGCAGAGGGCGCGTTTTTGATGCTTTAGAAGAAAACATAGAACAATATAAAGCGGCTACTATTTTATGGGCATCCGGGGCGTGTATTTTTATCCGTGCCAAAACGTTTCATGCACTACAGGGTTTTGATGAGGATTACTTTATGCATCAAGAAGAGATTGACTTGTGCTGGAGAGCCTACAACAAAGGGTATACAGCAAAAGCCATCGCAGATGCTCAAGTATATCATTTAGGAGGAGCAACTTTACCCAATTCTCCAAGAAAAGTATATTTCAATTTTAGAAATTCACTTTTTTCCTTGGTTAAAAACATTCCGAAAGGTCAATTGTTTTTCACGGTATTTGTTCGCTTAATTTTGGACGGGATAGCCGGCATACGTTTTTTGTTTAAAGGGGAGGTTTCGCATCTGTTCATGATTCTAAAAGCGCATTTCAGTTTTTACGCCACGCTATTTAAATTACTAGAAAAAAGAAAAAACTTGCCGCAAAAAAGAGGATATTATGCCACAAACAGTATTGTTTGGGACCATTTTATATTAAAAAAATCTAAAAATTAATTTCTCAGTTGTTTTTAAGATGAAAACCATTAATTTTATTAGAAATAGAATAAAACCCTATATCCTAATGAAAAAATCATTTGTTTATCTCGTATCAGGACTGTTTTTAGTTTCATGTGTTTCGCAAAAGAAATTCACAGAATTAGAAACACAACAAAAAACCACACAAGATCTATTGAATTCTACCACGCTTAAATTAAATGTAAGCGAAGAAGAACGCGCAGCTGCTCTTGCAGAACTGGCCGCCATGAATGAACAAGTGTCATTTTTGAAAGAAAACAATCAAGATTTGATTAACAATTTGGGAAATCTTACTACACTTTCTCAGAAAGGAGCTGAAAACCTAGAGAAATCATTGGAAAGCCTGAAAGAAAAGGACTCACGCATTAAAAATCTTCGCGATGCAGTAACCCGTAAAGATTCGGTTACTTTAGCTTTGGTTACCAGCTTAAAAGGAGTGCTTGGGAATATAGCAGACGAAGACATCGAAATCAATGTTGAAAAAGGTGTGGTCTACGTTTCTATTTCTGACAAGCTATTGTTCCGCAGTGGAAGCCATACCGTTAATGCAAAAGCGAAATCTGTATTGGGGAAAGTTGCTAAAGTTATCAATGCCAAACCAGAACTTGAATTTATGGTAGAAGGGCATACCGATAACGTACCCATTAAGATGGAAGGAATTGAAGACAATTGGGATCTCAGCGTTAAACGCGCTACTGCTGTAGTTCGCATCTTACAAAAAGAATTTGATGTCGCCCCTGAAAGGATGACGGCAGCAGGGAAAAGCTCTTACACTCCCCTTTCAGACAACGACTCATCTGCTGGAAGAGCAAAAAACCGAAGAACACGCATTGTCGTTCTTCCTAAACTAGATCAGTTTTACGATCTGATAGAAAAAGGAATGGAGCAGGCTGCAAATGCCGCTAACGAATAAAACATTCTGGTTTTATATTAGAAAAGCATCTGTTAGCGCAGATGCTTTTTTTTATACGATAGAAATATCCCCTAAACCCTTTCTGATAACAACTGGTGTGGGAGTTGTAAGATCTACTACAGTTGAAGGAATGTTCCCTCCTGCTCCTCCATCGATGATAATGTCCACTTGATCCGCCCAATTTTCATAAATCACATCAGGGTCTGTTGTATAATCGATCACTGCATCTTTATCGTGCAATGAAGTGGTGATCAAGGGATCCACTAAAATTTCAACCAAAGCTTTTAGTATTGGATGACTTGAAATTCTTACGCCTATGTCTTTTCTTTTATCAAAGGGCTTAGGTAGTTTTCTTCCACCCTGAAAAATAAAAGTGTATGGTCCTGGTAACGCTTTATTGATTAAGCGGTAGATGGGAGCTTCAAAATGAGCCACATAGTTCGATAAAACACTTATGCTTGAAAAGAAAAAACTAAAGGGCGCCTTTTCGAGCTTTACCCCTTTTAGTTTTGCCAAACGTTTTAACGCTTTGGGGTGAGAACTCAAACATCCCAATGCATATACAGTATCTGTGGGATAGATCACCAATGCACCTTGGGCCATCGCGTCCGCTATTTTCTGAAGTTGCCTTTGATCGGGTGAACTTTCGTACAAGCGGTATACTATTGCCATTTAGGAACGAATTTTAAGTTTTGCGAAACGAAGAAGTAGTTTCTTTTCGCCTTGCCCTTTAAAGTCAATTGTCGCTTTTCTATCCTGCCCTTTTCCTTCTAGGGCTTTCACAACTCCTATACCAAAACGCTGATGTTCTACTTCTGTACCCAGCGGCAATTGAATCAATTCTTCTGGAGAAGAATTTGACGGTGTGTTATCAATTTTTTGCAGCTTTCTCAACTTATTGAGCTGAGAAGCATTGGGTTTATTGTTGGGTTGACCGTCCCAAGAAGAAGGTACCTGGGTTTTTACTTTTGTAGGCGGTCGATCACCAAAAATAGAGGCGTTGATCAAGGGTTTGTATTCGTAATTGGATTGGGGAATTTCATAATCCAAAAACTGCTCGTCAATCTCTTCTATAAATCGACTGGGTTCTGCATCGTTTAATTTTCCCCAACGATAACGCGATTGTGTATAGGACAGAAAAGCACTTTTCTCTGCACGGGTCAAGGCTACATAAAACAACCGTCGTTCTTCCTCTAGCCCACTTCTTGAATCTAAGTTCATCGCAGATGGAAAGAGATCCTCTTCCATCCCTACGATGTACACATACGGAAACTCCAGCCCTTTCGCCAAATGAATGGTCATCAGAGATACGCGAGGGCGATCGTCGTCGCCAGATTCATTGTCAAAGTCTGTAGCCAAAGCAACATCTTCCAGAAACTCGGTTAACGCACCCGTTGCATCTGCAAGTTCTTGCTGCCCTTCTGTAAAATCTTTTATCCCATTGAGTAACTCCTCTATGTTTTCAATTTTACTAACCCCTTCAGGTGTACCATCTTTTTTTAATTCCGATACAATGCGGGCTTTTCGAGTAACTTCTTCAGCAATTTCGAATGCATTGGCATTTTCATTGAAAATCTGAAAACTCTTTATTAAGGTTACAAAATCAGAAAGTTTCTGTGCCGTACCCGCATTTACACCAATTTGCAACTCCAGCGCTCTTTCTGCCACTTCAAAAAGACTGAGGCCGTGCTGCTTTGCGCCTACAATCATTTTATCCAGAGTGGTCTGTCCTATTCCTCGGGTAGGATAGTTGATGATTCTTTTAAGACTTTCTTCGTCTTTGGGATTCACAATAACCCGTAAATAAGCAAGCGTATCTTTAATTTCTTTGCGTTGATAAAAAGAAAGTCCGCCAAATATTTTATAGGGGATATCTCTTTTTCTCAGCGCATCTTCCATGGCTCTGGACTGAGCATTAGTACGGTATAAGATGGCAAAATCGCCATAGGGTTTTTGCTCACGTAGGTTGAAATCAAAAATGCTCCCCGCTACATAGCGCCCTTCATCCGCATCTGTTGGACAGCGTTGAACTTTTATTTTTGAACCTGCGTCATTGGCTGTCCAAACCTTTTTGTCCAGCTTGGTTTTATTGTGATTGATGATAGAATTTGCTGCATTGACAATGTTTTGAGTGGAACGGTAATTTTGCTCCAAGCGATACATCGCTACATTGTCATAATCTTTTTGAAAGTTTAGGATGTTGTTGATGTTTGCCCCACGAAATGCATAAATACTTTGCGCATCGTCTCCTACAACACAAATGTTTTGGAATTTATCTGAAAGCGCACGCACAATCAAATATTGTGAATGATTGGTATCTTGGTACTCATCTACCAAAAGATAGCGGAAGCGGTCTTGGTATTTGGCCAATACTTCAGGAAAACGATTCAATAACTCATTGGTACGAAGTAAGAGATCATCAAAATCCATAGCCCCAGCTTTAAAACAACGGTCAACATATTCTGCATAGATTTCTCCCATTTTTGGACGATGGGCCATTGCATCTGCTTCTTGCAAGTCAGCATCATTGTAATAAGCACGAACCGTAATTAAACTGTTTTTAAAAGAAGAGATACGGCTCCTAATTTGTTTTGTTTTGTATTGATCTTTATCCAGTCCCATTTCTTTAATGATGGAAGCCAGCAACCGATCACTGTCTTGGGTATCGTATATGGTGAAATTTGAAGGATAGCCCAATTTATCTGCTTCAGCACGTAGTATTCGAGCAAAAATGGAGTGGAATGTTCCCATCCATAGGTTCTTTGCTTCACTCTCTCCTACCAATTGTGCAATTCTCGCTTTCATTTCACGGGCAGCCTTGTTGGTAAAAGTAAGGGCTAAAATAGAAAAGGAATCTACCCCTTGGGACATCAGGTAGGCAATACGGTAAGTCAATACGCGTGTTTTACCTGAACCTGCTCCGGCAATTACGATCAAAGGACCGTCTTTGTGTAAAGTAGGGGCGCGTTGCGCATCGTTTAAGGCATTTAAATCGGCTGTAAGTTGATCTTTCATAGTCATTGTAAAATTAATTTTTTCCCGATTTTACTTAGCGTACACCCAAGATAGTTATAAACATTTTTCATTGACAATGCCTAGAATCCCATTTGCTTTTGTGATAAGAATTTTGACGGCTTAGGTAATTCCCCTTATATTGGAATTTTAAATACAATTTGATGAAAAAGTACACTCTCCTCTTTCTTTTTTCCATTTCTATGGTCACATTTTATGGACAAAACACTATTGAATCCATGGAAAGCAAAGTCATTCAATGGCGACACGACATCCATAAAAACCCTGAGTTGTCAAACA
>CBFIJA010000065.1:0-8569 GCA_965662875.1 Candidatus Arcticimaribacter sp. | reverse complement strand
TACTTCGGGAGAGTATACTCAATATTGGAGTGATGCCAACGACCTTAATGGCTCACGGCAAGAGGATGCTTTTGCTGCAGTGGTCAATACTGTAAACCGCTTAAATGAACTGTTTGAAGTAGATTTAGGGGTGCGCTTGGAGTTGGTTACCGATGAAACTTTTTTATACTTAGATGCAGCGACTGACCCCTATGGGAACTCCCTAAACACAGAGGTGCAATCTACCTTGTCCCAAAACCTAGGAGAAGAAAACTACGATATTGGCCATTTGTTTCATTTGGGTCAGCCCAATGGAAATGCGGGAAGTATAGGGAACGTATGCTTGAATGGAAGAAAAGGCAGTGCTTTTTCTGCACACTCCTTTCAGACCACCAACGGCAGTGCCGGTCCGTATTTAAGTGATTACTTTGACATGGATTATGTGGCCCATGAAGTGGGGCATCAATTTGGGGCTTACCACACTTTCGCCTACAGTGCAGAGGGAACAAACGTTCAAAGCGAACCTGGGAGCGGCTCAACAATCATGGCCTATGGCGGAATCATTAGCGGAGAAAACTCGCAACGCCATAGCGATGTGTATTTTCATTACCACAGCATTCAAAACATCAACGATTACCTCTCAAGGCAGTCGTGTGCAGTGGTCAGTTCCATTGAAAACCAAGCTCCTGTTGTCAGTGCAGGATCTGACTACGCATTGCCTAAACGAACGCCTTATACGCTGACGGCAGTTGCTTCAGATCCAGACGGGGATGCGCTAAGCTATTGTTGGGAGCAACTGGACAGCGGTCAAGTGGGCGCAGATGAATTTGGTCCTGAACTATTATCGGGCCCCACCAATCGTTCTTTGTACCCTATAGCTTCTGAGACCAGAACATTGCCGCGTTTAGAAAGTATACTAACTGGGGCGCTTACTCTTAGCAACCCAAGATTGCTAGAAAGTTGGGAAACCCTATCTACGGTGGGGAGAACATTGCGCTGGGGCGTAACGGTCCGCGATAGAAGTGAGGCAAGTCCGAACGGTGTCGGGCAGGTGGCTTTAGATGAAATGCAAATTACGGTAGTGGATGATGCAGGACCTTTTCAAACCACCAACCTAGGTTTTTCAGGTTTGCTGTGGAAAGCTGGGCAAAATGCACTGGTGGAATGGGAGGTTGCAAATACAGATCAAAGTCCCATCAATACCCAGACCGTTTCCATTTACCTGTCTGAAGACGGCGGGAACACTTTCCCGCATTTACTTCAATCGCAAACCCCAAATGATGGAGCAGCAGAAATCATTGTCCCGGAGGGGATAAATACTAACCGTGCTCGCATAAAAATAGTAGCGGACAATTCCATTTATTTCACCATCAATCCGGCTAATTTTCAAGTGCAAACGCGTGATTATGCCGCAACATTTCAACAAGCTTTTGGGGCAACCTATTGTGGTAGAACGACAGATTTAAGCCTTCCCTTTCGCCTTCAGACGTTTGGTGATTTTAATGCAGACGTTCAGTTGACTTTAGAAGATTTGCCTCCAACAGTAACCGCAAATGTAAGCCCTTCTGTACTTCGAGGCGATGATGCTCCGGGGTCCATACTTCTTTCAGATGTTTCCAACTTGGCCGGTGAATACACCCTTACCTTGGTCGCTACTTCTGGGGCAACGGTAGAGCGGCAAAATGTCAATTTACGTTTTTACGCTGCTGACCTGCTTGCGCCCGTCTTGACTGCACCCAGTCAAAACGCTACGGGAGTCACTCCGCTGACGCAATTGAGCTGGACGGGACAACCACAGGCGGCAAAATACGCGATTCAGCTCAGTACGCAAGAAGACTTTTCTTCCTTAGTAGCCAGTCAAACCACAACCTCCAATACATTTACCACCGAAAATTTAAATTCATTGACTACTTATTATTGGCGTGTAAAGACATTGAATGCCTGTGGTGAGAGTTCATTTTCAGCCCCAAGACGTTTTACTACTTTGGCCGTTTCTTCTCCAGAAATTTCAGCGCAAAACCTGCCCTTGCCCATTACAGATGGGACAGATACTACGGTGGGAATTACAGAAACCACTTTCCTTATTGCGGATAATTTAACCCTTTTGGACGTGGATGTATTTGTCAACATCTCCCATACCTATGTTAGCGATTTATCCTTACAACTCATTTCTCCTTCGGGGACTACCATTACTTTGGTGCGAAACAAAGGCGGGTCTGCAAATAATTTTACAAATACCATTTTTGATCAAGAAGCGTCTACTTCAATAGCAAATGGACAAGCCCCTTTTACAGGAAGATTTATTCCTGAAGGAGATCTCGGGGTTTTATACGGCACGCTTTCTAGAGGGGTATGGCGTTTACGCATTGAAGACAATTATGCGGAAGATGTAGGGCGTTTATTGGAAGCCAAATTACAATTGTCTCTCGATGGAGCAGTCCAACCCAATGATGATGGCGATTTATTTGTGAATGCTGAAGACAACTGTCCTACAGTCACCAACCCAGGTCAGGGCGATTATGACCAAGATGGCATAGGGGACTTGTGCGACATTGATTCCCCGCAAAACATTACCATCAGTAAAAGCGACGAAACCTGTGCATCCAGCAACAATGGAGTGTTGAATATCAGTACCGTAGCATTGTTTCCTTATACCCTTCATATGGTCGGTCCGAATACAGACCAAACCCTCCCACTTACCAGTGCATCCACGCGCATAGAGGGGCTTTCAAGCGGGCGCTATACCTTGTGCATGACTTCTGCAGATGTACCCGGCTATGAACGCTGTTTTGAAGCCTTTATCAATGAACCCCAAGCGCTTAGCGTAAGTAGTATTGTCAATTATACCGCTGAGCAAATCTCCTTATCGCTACAAGGTGCAGAAGAGTATTATCTGGAGCATAACGGCGAAAAAATTGGGGCTACCCAACAGGACAATGTCGTCATTGCGCTGAGAAAAGGATACAATAAGGTTGAGGTAAAAACCCCCCTTCAATGTCAAGGCGTCTATTCGCAAGTAATTTATATCGACGAAGAATCCCTGCTCTTCCCCAATCCAACCCAAAATGATCTTCAGGTCTTGGTCGGAGGCAATGCGTCTACTGTAGCACTGCAACTCTATGATTTGCAGGGGCAGCAATTTTGGTCGGAACAGCATCAAGTTTCCGCAACGAATCGTCAAATTTCGTTAGACTTATCTCATTTGGCGGCGGGAAGTTATGTTTTGAAAATCGTTCATCCCGAGCGAGAAGAATCCATTAAATTCATTAAAAATTGAAAACATCCTCCTTCCTTTTTCTGACCTTACTGCTTTTATTGGGATGTAAAAAAGAATCCATTCCCGCTCCAGAGGCTGCAGTACTTTTGAGTCCTTTGAACAACAATACTTGTCTTTCCATTCCTCAAGGCAGTACAAATGCGGTAGTTAATTTTCAGTGGAACATTGCCGAAAATGCAGACCGCTATCGTTTACACATCCGGAATACAGTAACCAATCAAACGCAAACCAGCGAAACAGAAGACACATCCACGACAGCCACGCTGCTTAAAGGAGCGCCTTACACCTGGAAAATCACCTCCATTTCTGACGCTACCTCAGAAACGGCAGAAAGCGCTGCTTGGTCTTTTTATTTAGAAGCAACCCAGCAGTTTGATTACATCCCTTTTCCAGCCCAGTTGGTTTCTCCAGAAAACCAGGCTACGGTAAGTCCAGTTTCTGGGAATGTAACCCTGTCTTGGACGGGTAGGGATTTAGACAATGATATTGCCCATTATACTGTTTATTTGGGAACGCAGGCAGAGCAACTGAGTGTTGTTGCAGAGGCCGTTTCTGGCACTTCTGTTCGCCTTGCTGTTACTGCAGCAACAACCTATTATTGGCAGGTTGTCACTGAGGATCAAAACGGTAACTTTTCTTTTTCAGGGGTGCATAATTTTCAAACCCCCTAGGCATATTTTTTATGTGCCATTGAATTGATTCATGGTCGGTCCAATGCCTTGAGTGCAAAAGCTTTCGATGATTTGAATCATTTTTTTTGCCCGCTCTGGAAGCGAGGTCTCTTCTTCGGAAGTCCATTTGCCCAAAACAAAATCAACGGTATCGAATCCTTTTTCTTCTGAATGAATCCCAAAACGAAGGCGGGGATAATGGGTAGTATTCAGCTGTGCCTGTATGTCTTTTAGGCCATTGTGGCCACCATCACTTCCTTTGGATTTTAAACGAAGTGTGCCAAAGGGCAGGTTGAGGTCGTCTGTGATGACAAGGATATTTTGTAGTGCAATATTCTCTTTTAAAGCCCAATACCGGACCGCTTTTCCACTATTGTTCATAAAGGTAGACGGTTTTAACAACAGCAGGGTTCTTCCTTTGTGGCGGGTTTTGGTCACCTTCCCGTAACGGATTTCTTCAAATGATAACTCTTTATCTTGTGCGAATTCATCCAAGGCAAGAAAGCCTATGTTATGACGTGTATTGTCATATTCTGTTCCAATATTACCTAAGCCAACGATGAGGAATTTTTTCAAATCTGGTGGAGTTGAACGGGATGAGAATAATTTTTTTATGCGCGCTATCACCCTACTAAAATAAAAAAAGCATCTGCAGGATAAACAACAGATGCTTTTTTATTTGGTTTCCGCTGGAGTTTATTCTGCAGCTTCTTCTGTTGTTTCTTCTGCTCCTTCTTCAGCAGCTTCTTCAGCAGCTGTTTTGATGGAAGCTCTAGACGTTTTCACTTGACATACAACAGTATTGTCTGGGTGTAAAAACGTAAAATCTTCAGAAGCGAGTTGTGCCGTGTAAAGCTTGTTTCCTAATTCCAAACCAGAAATATCGGCGATGATTACATCTGGAAGGTTTTTTGGAAGCGCACGAACGCGTAATTTTCTTTTGTTACGGATTAGTGTACCTCCGCTATTCAATACACCGGGTGCAGCTCCTTGAACTTCCACAGGGATGTTCATTGAAATTTCTTTCCCTTCGTTTAACTCATAAAAGTCAACGTGAAGAATACGGTCTGTAACGGGGTGAAATTGAATGTCCTGAAGAACAGCTTTATAGCTACCGCCTTCGAGTTCCAATACTACAGTATGTGCATTGGGGGTGTACACCAATTTGCTGAAATCAAGTTCTTTCGCTGCAAAGTGTACAGGGGCGTCACCACCGTACAATACGCAGGGAACCATCTCAGCATTACGTAAGGCTTTTGTTGCTTTCTTGCCCACGCTTTCTCTTTTAGATCCTTTAATTGTAATAGATTTCATATGTGTGATTAATTGATAAAATTCTTGTGAATGGAAATGTTGTTGTGCACATTTTTCATGGTACTGGCAAAGAGCTCTGCACAACTGAGTACTTTTATTTTGGGACGTGTTTGTTTTGGAGCAATGGTATCTGTTACGATCAATTCTTCCAATTTAGAAGACTCAATTCTTTCGTATGCATTTCCAGATAGAATGGCATGGGTACATACTGCACGCACAGATTTGGCACCTCTTTCAATCATGAGTTCTGCAGCTTTGGTCAGCGTTCCAGCAGTATCGACCATATCGTCTACCAAAACAACATTTTTTCCGGCAACGTCACCAATCAATTCCATATGGGAAATCACATTGGCTTTTTGGCGTTGCTTGTAGCAGATGACGACATCACTGGACAAAAACTTTGAATAGGCATAGGCTCTTTTGGAACCGCCCATATCGGGTGAAGCAATGGTTAGATTGTCTAGACCAAGGCTTTGGATGTAAGGAACAAAAATGGTTGAGGCGAATAGGTGATCCACCGGTTTTTCAAAAAACCCTTGAATCTGATCTGCATGAAGATCCATGGTTATGATTCGCGTTGCTCCAGCGGATTCCAATAGCTTGGCAATTAGTTTTGCTCCGATTGGGACGCGGGGTTTGTCTTTTCGGTCTTGACGCGCCCATCCAAAATAAGGCATTACGGCGGTAATGTGTCTTGCCGAGGCTCTTTTGGCAGCATCCAGCATCAGTAACATTTCCATTAGGTTATCTGAGCTGGGTTGCGTAGATCCGATGATAAAGACCCGAGATCCACGAACGGACTCTTCAAAAGACGGTTGAAACTCTCCATCACTGTAGCGCGAAAAAACAATGTTACCCATGGGGATACCAAAATGCTTAGCAATGCTTTTTGCTAAATCTTCGCTCTGTGTACAACTGAATATTTTTGCTTCTATCATGATTTGCTTTTACAAAACAAATTTCCCAAAAACTTTTGGGTTTGCAAATGTATAAATTTATTTAGAGCCTTGGGGATATATCTTCTTTTTATTCGTTTGTTTTGCAATTATTTTTTCTATTTTTGTACTCCTTTTTAGCCTTGGTGGCGGAACTGGTAGACGCGCTGGATTCAAAATCCAGTTCTTTCGGGAGTGTGGGTTCGATTCCCACCCAAGGTACCATTACAACCATATAACCCCCTTTTTATCAGGGGGTTATATGATTTAAGGAACTATTAAACCTCCTCTTTTCCCTCCTTTTTCTTGTCCTTATTTGACTATTTCTACTTTTCATACCTTTGATTTATGGATAATAAACACCCTTTTGAGGGGCTAAATCAACAGGAACAGATTGATGCTCCAATAGATTATACAGATAGTTTGAGAGATTTGGTCTTTGACCTACAACAGCGGGTAGGGTATTTTGAGGAACAGACTGAACTAACCCCAGATGAGGTATTACAGCGTAAAAAAGTATGGACTAAAAGAGGTTTGTGATTATTTCAACATATCTGCTAAAACATTTGAGCGTTGGGGTTCCTCTGTGAGATAAGAGTTATAAAAATAGGTGGTAAAGATTATTGTAGGCTAATCGATCTAAAAGATAGGTTCCGTGATAGGGGTGAGGATTTACCTATTATCTAAACAGATGCTACACGCCGATTTCTAACGATAGTGAGGGTGAGCATATCCTATATAAAGCGATGTAAATCAATAGACTATAACCTCATCTGTTGTATATATTTTGTTTGTTGAGGATTTTTTTTAGGTCTGTATATTAATAGCCTTTGTCCTTTACTATTGCTGAATATGTTTATACTGATATTTAGTTAGTGTTTATTTACCTTTTTCGATCGTGCGATATTTTGGGCTGAATACGATTTCACGAATCAACTGGTCTATACGCTGGAACTCTTTTGGACTTAATGTGATTTTGGTTTCTCTGTTTGTTTTCATTTGATTTGGCTTTCCCTTCCCTATGAACGATGTAGTAATTTTGATATTACGAACAGAAGAGGTTAGGGGTGTTAGTTGAGTGTATTACAGATAGGTTGTTTATTGTATTACTGATGTAGATGGCGTAATATAGTTTTCTATATCCTGTTCTCTAAACCTTACTGCCCTTCCTATTTTGACATAACTTAACTTCTTTGACTTAATGTCCTTATCTATCTTACTTAAACTTATAGCGTATGTTTCTATTAAATCGCTCTTTGTAATGTTTGCTGCTTCCATATTGTGTGATGCTGTTGATTATTGTTTCTTCTTACTTATAAATATGTGTTTTTCTCCTGACGAGGTTTCAGTTTTCCCTATATAGTCTAACCATTCCTTCTCGCTATATACTTCTGTATAGTAGATTTCCCCTGACTTTCCGTTTAGGCTTTTGTAATATTTAATGTCTCTTTTTAGGCGTTCATTCCAACGATATTCTATCTTGTAGCTACTTGCTTCTATATGCTTTAATAGTTCGTTAGCGGTCTCCTGAATAGCCTTATTTCTTATGAGGAGATGTGCATGGTAGTATTGATTATCCTTATTCTTTTCAGGTACCATTTCAGTGTGTGTGGGGGTTAATCTGTCTATCTTAAACGCTAATCTAAATAGGTCTTTGAGAAGTTGTTTCATATTCATTCCCTTATCCCAGATACTCATTCCTGCTTTGGCTCCCTTATGCCGTCTCTTGATTGTTACTGCTAACATTACTGCTGTGTGTTGTGTAGTGGATAGAGTAAATCCATATAGGAATATTACCTCCTCCTTCTACTTGTTATTAATATGTTTTGATTGTCACAGAAGATTGTTAGTCATTCTACGATTGTCTTACATATAAATATCACAAAGTTTGTATAAATGAGTGTAACGTTATGTGTTAATAATGAGTGATTTACCTTTTTTGGGTCTTTTTGAGACGTCATTTCTATCCTCCTTTCAGCATCGCTTTAAGTTCCTGCGTTTGCTGTTCTTTATTCGGGTCATATCCTAAATATGCGTGTAGGGTCTCGCTCTTTGAGTGTCCTGATATATTCATAATATGCTACAACGGTCTAGTATATGAAACGTAGCGTGTAAAAAGATGTTGAACTTTCGGATTATACACGAGCCGAATTTTTATTTTTTACTATTTATCTTTTAATTTCTAAATATACAAAAATAAAAATTTGGCGGACTTAATAAAGAAGTGAAAACCTTTCGGAAAGCCTGTATTAGCTATGTTTTATATACATTGTTGTACACAGTATTTATTTCCCAGCCTTTGATTAAAGCACTATAGATTCCGTTTATGTATTTACTTTCTATTTATGATTTGTCCCAATTTCAGATAGCACAAGCCATAGTAAATATGCAAT
>CBFIJA010000064.1:0-8598 GCA_965662875.1 Candidatus Arcticimaribacter sp. | reverse complement strand
TACTGTTCCACTTAAAATAGAACGCAAAGGGAGAGGACGTGTCATCTTAATGACCGATAATACTAACTTTAGGGCATTTTGGCTGGGTACTCAAAAACTCTTTGGAAACTTTTTGTTCTACGGAAACTTCATGTAAGGTTACCTTAGCAATTGTCCGTTTTCAACTTCTTTGTCCGGGGCTAAAAGAAAGACATCTTTGCCTTGTGTTGCTCCTAACACAAGGCATTGACTATCAAAATCTGCTATTTTTTTCACAGGAAAATTTATGACAGCAACTACTTGCCTACCCATTAAACTTTCCTTGCTGTTATTTGAACACAATTGAGCGGAAGACTTTAAGATTCCCAACGGGCCAAAGTCTATGGTCAATTGATAGGCAGGTTTTAGTGCTTCTGGAAAATTATCTACAGAAACCACACGTCCTACGCGAAAATCAACTTGCTCAAAATTGTCAAATGCAATCATACTATTTCTTAAAGAATATATCGTCTAATATCCAAGCCGGGCCGATCAATAAAAATTTTAAATCATCAATAAAAGAGGGCTTGGCGCCTTCCAATTTATGCCCGTAAAACTGACCGATCCATGCACCCACAAAAATAATCAATGAGCTTTGCCATAAAGGATAAGCAAATGCAATTTGATGATTGCCGAAAATACAAAGGGAAAGAAACAATAAAATTAAAACCCCCATTTTTACGGAGAGGCGAAAGTAAAAAAACATTGTTGGGAGGAGAGCTACTACAGCCCAATTTGCAATTAACTCAGAAGAAATTCCTGTTGCAGATATTAAAACACCGTTTGGAATAGCCATCAGTAAGCCAACAACAGAAAATACTATCAAAGGAACACAGATAAAATGAATCGCCTTATTGGTTTTGTTTTGATGGCTAACCGCATAGGCGTCTAACCAATCTTGCATTGTTTTCATAAAAAATATTATTTGTATTAAATTACAGAAAAAATAAGCACAAAAAAAAATATTTATGGCATTGACCGCTTCCTATATGCTACCGTTGGGCAGCACGCTTCCAGATTTTACGTTAGAAAACCCTTTAACACAAAAAACAGAATCCATTCATGGCAATACCGGAGAACAGGGTACCCTCGTTATTTTTATGTGCAACCATTGTCCTTATGTCATTCACTTAATAGAACACCTTACATCCTATACCGCTGATATAAAACAAAAAGGAATTAATACGATTGCAATTTCCAGCAATGATCCGCAAACTTACCCACAAGATGGACCGGATAAAATGGCACAATATGCAGCATCCAACGACTTTTCCTTTTCCTATTTGTTTGACCCAAATCAGAAAGCAGCCCATGCTTTTGAAGCGGCATGCACTCCAGATTTTTATTTATTCGATGCAGAAAAAAAATTAGTGTACAGAGGCAGATACGATGCCTCAAGGCCAGGGAATGATCTTCCCATTACGGCGGAAGATATGACGAATGCCATAAATGCACTCCTACAAAAAACCCCAATGCCAGAAAAGCAATATCCTAGCTTGGGGTGTAATATTAAATGGAATCCGGGCAATGCGCCGGAAAATTTTTCTATTTAAAGTCGACCAGTTCGACCTCAAATTTCAAGGTTGCGTTAGGAGGAATCACACCACCTGCACCAGAAGCACCATAGGCCAAATCGGAAGGAATAATAAAGGTTGCCTTAGCCCCTTTATTGAGTAATGCAATCCCTTGATCCCACCCAGGGATTACTTGACCTACACCCAAGGAAAATTCTATGGGTTGGTTGCGTTTAAAAGAAGAATCGAATACAGTGCCGTCCAGCAAGCTTCCCTTATAATGAACAGAAACGGTTTGTCCTTTTTCTGGCTTAGCACCGCTCCCCTCTTCTTCAATGTTGTAGTATAAACCGTTATCCGTTTTTGTAAAGCCTTCTGTTATTTCTTGTAATGCCGCTTCTTGCGCTTTTTTCTGGGCTGCAATGCGCTCTAATTTTTCTGCTTCGAAAACATCAAATGCTGCTTTACCATCGAAGTTTTGAACAGCCGCTCCTTGTCGTACAATCGATACTGCATTGATTTTATCGTTTTGAGCTATACTGTCAACAACTTCTTGACCTTCTACAACAAAACCAAAAACAGTGTGTTTCCCGTCCAACCATGGAGTAGCGTTATGGGTAATGAAAAACTGACTTCCGTTCGTTCCTGGGCCAGCGTTGGCCATGGATAAGACGCCTGCACGATCGTGTTTTAAATCCGGATGAAATTCATCTTCAAACTGATATCCGGGTCCCCCCATTCCAGAGCCTTGTGGACATCCACCTTGGACCATGAAATCTGCAATAACACGATGAAAGTTCAAACCATCGTAATAGGGTGTACCTTCTGGCTTTTGATCATTTTTTATTTTTCCTTCTACTAAACCTACAAAATTCCCCACTGTCCCAGGGGTCTTGTCATATGTAAGGGAAATTAATATTTCTCCTTTACTGGTGTCAAATTTTGCATAAAGTCCGTCTTGCATGATATTATTTTTTTTGCAAACTAAGGGCGATTTATTGAATAATAAAAATATTTATTCCCCAAATATAGGTTTGGATTTAAGGTTAAAAAATGAAAAATTGGTGAGCGCTTAATTTGCTACTTCGCTAATGAATTTCATTCGATACAAGCGTATCTCTTCTTCCTCTAGGTCGCCTTCAAACTCCTCTATCGCCAAGGCGATGTCATCCGATTCTGCTTCCATGAAGTATTCGTGTAATTCTTCCTGAATGTCTTCGTCCAAGAGTTCATCGATCCAATAACTGATGTCTAATTTGGTACCCGCAAAAACGATGGTTTCCATTTCACTCAAAAACTTACTCATACTCATGCCTTTGGCGGCAGCAATATCGTCTAAAGGAAGTTTTCTATCGATGCTTTGGATCATAAAGAGTTTCAATCCCGAATTGGCCCCAGTACTTTTCACAATCATGTCTTCGGGTCGCTCAATGCCATTTTCTTTTACATAGCGTTGTATGGCTTCCAAAAAGGGTTTCCCATATTTATGGGCTTTCCCTTCGCCTATTCCGTTTATTCCGATTAACTCATCAATATTCAATGGAAGTTTTAACGCCATTTCGTTGAGCGAGGCTTCTTGAAAAACAGTGTATGGTGGGACTTCAATAGCATTAGCTGTTGATTTTCTGAGTTGAGTCAGCTGTTGAAGTAAATCTTTGTAGAGTACTGCAGATTTATTGTTTACAGTAGCTTTGGGTTTTGCAAGAGTCGTAAATTCATGATCTTCTGTAACCGTAAAAGAAGTAGGATTGGCAATAAAATCCTTCCCTTTGGGGGTTACTTTTACCACCCCATAGGTTTCAATTTCTTTGGAAATAAATCCTGCAACATGCGATTGACGCAACAAAGCCATCCAAAAGGCAGTTGTTTTGTTTTTCCCTAAACCAAAACATGATAACTTATCCGTATTGTGACTGTTGATGATGGCATTGGATTCTCCCATCAAGGTTTTTACAATTTCTTTGAACTTAAAGAGCTCTTTTGTGGCCAGGATGGTTTCTAAGAGTAGTTTTAGTTCCTCTTCTGATTCAACTTTTGTCTTTGGAGAGCGCATATTGTCATCCATATCGCCTCCGTCTCCGGTGTCAGGATCAAATTCTTCACCAAAATAATGGAGTATAAATTTACGCCTGGAAATTGAGGTCTCAGCAAAAGCAACCATTTCGTTAAGCAAAGCAAAACCTATTTCTTGCTCTGCAACGGGTTTGCCGGACATAAACTTTTCCAGTTTTTCAATGTCTTTGTAGGAATAAAAAGCCAAGCAATGCCCTTCACCTCCGTCTCTTCCAGCTCTCCCTGTCTCCTGATAATAACTTTCAATACTTTTCGGAATGTCATGGTGAATGACAAAACGAACATCCGGCTTGTCAATCCCCATTCCAAAAGCAATCGTGGCCACTACAACATCACAATCTTCTTTTAAGAATAAATCTTGATTCTTGGCTCGAGTTTTTGCATCTAACCCAGCATGGTAAGGAACAGCATTGATTGCATTGACTTGTAGCACTTGGGCCAATTCTTCCACTTTCTTCCGAGACAAGCAGTAGACAATACCCGATTTCCCTTGATTTTGTTTTATAAAACGTATGATGTCTCCCTCTACCTGATCTGTTTTTGAGCGTACTTCGTAAAATAAGTTCGGACGGTTGAAAGAGGCTTTGAATACCTTCGCGCCAGAGATTTTTAAATTTTTCAGTATATCCTCTTGCACCTTTGGTGTTGCCGTTGCGGTGAGGGCGATTACAGGCAGGTCCCTATCGATTTGATCTAACATAGGACGTAGGTTTCTGTATTCTGGACGAAAATCGTGCCCCCATTCAGAAATACAATGCGCTTCATCCACTGCGAGAAAAGAAATTTTTACTGTCTTAAGAAACTCCAAGGTTTCAAATTTAGCCAGAGATTCTGGTGCAACAAAAAGCAATTTGGTGACCCCGTTACGGATGTCATTCTTTACTTGTGTAATCGCAGTTTTTGTTAAGGAAGAATTCAAAACGTGCGCAATGCCTTCTTCTTTTGAAATTCCTCGAATGGCATCCATTTGATTTTTCATCAGCGCAATTAAAGGCGAGACGACGATGGCGGTTCCCTCACTCATCAAAGCAGGAAGCTGATAGCACATAGACTTCCCACCACCCGTTGGCATGATGACAAAAGTATTTTCTCTTTTCAATACATTTTGGATGACTTGCTCTTGCAAACCTTTAAATGCTGAAAATCCAAAATAGTGTTTAAGATTTTTTTCTAGATCCGTAAGCGACATTAATTGGGCCTTTTGACGGTAAAAACATTACATTTGTACCTTAAATATAAGACATCCTTACCCATATACGCAAATAAGCAAAGAGAATTGTTTTCAGATAAAGAAATAATAGAATACGCAAAAGCCACCTTACTTACAGAAGCAAAGGCAGTGGAAGCGCTGGTGTCATCCGTGAATTCAGATTTTATTGAAAGTACACGATTAATCCACAACAGTGAAGGAAGATTAATCCTCACCGGTATTGGTAAAAGTGCTGTCATCGCTATGAAAATTGTGGCTACCCTTAACTCAACCGGAACCCCTGCGATTTTTATGCATGCTGCTGACGCCATTCATGGCGATTTGGGCATTGTTCAACCGCACGACATTGTGCTGTGCATTTCTAAAAGTGGTTCCTCACCAGAAATACAATCGCTCTTGCCTTTCATTCAAAAACGAGGCAATAAAATCATAGGAATGACGGCGGAGAAAAGTTCTTTTTTGGCCAAAACAGCCGACTATATTTTATACACCCCTGTAGAAAAAGAGGCCTGTCCAAATAATTTGGCTCCAACCACAAGTACAACGGTTCAACTGGCGATGGGAGATGCCTTGGCCGTCTGCCTATTGCAAATGAAAAATTTTAAAGCCGATGATTTTGCACAGCATCACCCTGGAGGTGCACTGGGGAAAAAACTGTTCTTAACCTTAGGTGATCTTGTTGAGAAAAATGCTAAACCCAAAGTAACTGTTGACTCTTCTGTAAAAAATGTAATTCAAGAAATTACAGAAAAAAGGTTGGGCACAACCGTAGTGATGAAGGAAGAAGAAATTTGTGGGATTGTTACGGATGGTGACATACGTCGCATGCTGGAAAAGCACGATAACATTGGAAAGCTTACTGCAAAAGATATCATGTCTGCTAATCCTAAAAAGGTAGCGAAAAACACATTGGCAACTGACGCCATGAAAATATTGCAAACCAATAAAATAAGTCAAATTGTAGTGACAGACGAAAAAGGACGCTACCATGGAATTGTTCATTTTTTAGACCTCACTAAAGAAGGCATCGTCGCATGAGTGATCACCAAAATGAAATGTCTTTTCTAGAACACCTAGAAGAATTGCGTTGGCACCTTATCCGATCAACTATTGCCATCGTAATCATAGCTACAGGCGCATTTATTGCGAAAGATTTTATTTTCAACACCCTAATATTCGGGCCTAAGAGAGCTGATTTTTTCACCTATGAACTTTTTTGTTCGTTGTCACAGGCTGTGGGACAAGGGGATGCTTTTTGTGTTCAAGAACTGCCCTTTAGAATTCAAAGCAGAACCGTTTCCGGCCAGTTCTCTGCACATTTGTGGACCTCAATTATGGCTGGCTTTATCATCGCCTTCCCTTACATTCTTTTTGAATTTTGGAAATTTATACGTCCCGGATTACATAAAAACGAACAGAAAAACGCACGCGGTTTTATTTTCATTGCTTCCTTTTTGTTTTTCTTGGGAGTACTGTTTGGTTACTACATCATTACTCCGTTATCCATCAACTTTTTAGGAAAATACACCGTCAGCGAACAGGTGTTCAATGACTTTGATTTAGCAAGTTACATTAGCTTATTACGAGCATCTGTCTTATCTGCCGGATTGATATTTGAACTTCCTATCCTTATTTATTTCTTTACCCGGATTGGCTTGGTAACCCCTAATTTTTTAAAAAACAACAGAAAGTATGCCATTGTACTGGTACTTTCCATTTCAGCGATCATTACCCCACCCGACGTGGCTAGTCAAATTATTGTCACCATCCCCGTTTTAATTCTTTATGAGGTAAGCATTGTCATTTCGAAAATTGTGTATAAAAGACAACAAAAAGCAAAAGCAAATGAGTGATTTGGTCAATGAATTTAACGCTTATCGTTCCAAAATGAACGACAAATTATTGAGTGAGAATTCTAAATTAATCAAAAGGATTTTCAATTTGGATGCCAACGCGTATAAATCTGGAGCCCTTGACGCATCTACTAAAGAATTGCTTGGGCTTGTAGCTTCTACCGTTTTGCGCTGTGATGATTGTGTTCGGTATCACCTAGAAGAATGCCACAAGTTAGAAGTTTCAAAAGAAGCTGTTTTAGAAAGCCTAGAAATTGCTACTTTAGTGGGTGGAACGATTGTTATTCCTCATTTACGAAGAGCCTTTGAATATTGGGAAGCCTTAGAAAACCAAACTGCCTAAAATGATACTAAAAGCCAATCAAATCGAGAAGTCTTACCGCGGCAGAAAAGTTGTGAAAGGAATTTCTTTGGAAGTAAAACAAGGGGAAATTGTAGGCTTATTAGGCCCTAACGGTGCCGGAAAAACCACTTCTTTTTATATGATTGTTGGTTTGGTAAAACCCAACGGAGGAACCATTTACTTGGATCAAGAAGAGATCACCCACTACCCTATGTACCAAAGGGCACAAAGCGGTATTGGTTACCTTGCACAAGAGGCTTCTGTGTTTAGAAAACTGAGTGTGGAGGATAACATCCTTAGTGTCTTGCAATTGACAAAGCTGTCTCCCAAAGCACAAAAAGAAAAAATGGAATCGCTCTTAGAAGAATTCGGTTTAACCCATATCCGAAAAAACAGAGGGGATTTACTCTCTGGGGGAGAACGCAGAAGAACAGAAATTGCAAGAGCACTGGCAACGGATCCGAAATTTGTGCTGTTAGACGAACCCTTTGCAGGGGTTGACCCGGTCGCAGTGGAAGACATACAACGTATTGTGGCCCATTTAAAAAATAAAAATATCGGGATATTAATCACAGACCACAACGTACAAGAGACCTTGGCCATTACCGATAAAACCTATTTAATGTTTGAGGGGAAAATTTTGAAGGCCGGATCACCTAAAGAACTGGCAGAAGATCCCATGGTCAGAAAAGTATACCTCGGTCAAAACTTTGAATTGCGTAAAAAGAAAATTGAATTTTAAACTTTAAATGCTGTCTTTAAGCTACTTAAAAGCACATAAAGGATTACACAAACCGAGATACTCGCCATTCCAAAAAACAAGAGTAAAGTGACGGTCAGCAAAAACAAAATCAATGGAAAAATAAATGCACTAATCGATAACGATTTTATTTTTAGTGAGAACATTTTCCAATGAATATTCATCAGCAATACAGAAATAAAAACAATTATCATTAAGGTAACGGGGTGCAGAACATAGGGACGTATAATGCTCAATTGTGGATGCATTACTAACAAGGGCAATCCCACAACAAAAAGAGCATTGGCCGGAGCAGGTAGACCTTTAAAATGGGCTAGAGACGTATCTTCTACGTTAAAGCGTGCCAAACGAAATGCTGCACCTAGACAAACCAAAAAACCAATCATCGCTAAAGGGGCTATGGAAAAAATCAGGGGAAAGTCCGGGATAAAATAAAAATGATAATCGATTACAGGCACCCCAGAGAGTACAAAAAGTTGATACAGAATAGCACCCGGTACCACACCGCTGGTAACCACATCTGCCAAGGAGTCTAATTCAACCCCCAAAGCACTTTCCACCTTGAGTAAACGGGCGAAAAAACCATCAAAGAAATCAAAAAACACACCCAGTAACACCACAGCTAATGCTGCATTAAACATATGCTGAAAAGCAAAAAACAGGCCTAAACAACCGCAAAATAGATTGGCCAATGTAAACAAATGTGGTATGAATCTTTTTATCATCTAAAAACGAAAAACGAAAAGTACAACTTTCGTTAATTTTTTCCCCACTGTAGAATCTCCTTTTTTTAAAAAATAATGTAGCCATTAAAATTCTGTTGATTA
>CBFIJA010000063.1:0-8737 GCA_965662875.1 Candidatus Arcticimaribacter sp. | reverse complement strand
TAGAAAAATGGCTGAAGACATGATCAACACGGCACAATCCGTTGGTGGACTCCCAGAACGCGCTTGTATCACACACAATTTAGCCATTAACGGCTATGATTACAATTCAGATTGGTCCAACCCTCTACATGTATATGGGGCCGATCTGGAAAAACTTTATCAACTGGAAACTACAGCGGAAAAAGGAAAGTCTTTAAGCAAAGAAATATTCATTACCAAAGCACAAATCATTTGGGCTGTACGGGAAGAAATGGCCATGACACTTGAGGATGTTTTAGCCCGCAGAACACGTTCTTTATTTCTTAACGCAAAAGCAACCGTTGCAATAGCTCCACAAGTAGCCGAAATTATGGCCGAAGAACTAAATAAAAATACCCGTTGGATTGAAGATCAACTTCAACATTTTAATACCTTATCAAAAAATTATTCTATTTCATTATGAGTCCTTTTATTGCTGAATTTGTTGGAACCGCTTTATTGATTATTTTGGGTGCCGGAGTAGTCGCTAATGTAAACCTAAAAGACACCATTGCCGAAGGCCAAAACACCTGGGTACTTATTACCTCTGCATGGGGATTCGCGGTGTTTGTTGGCGCCTATGCTACTGGACAATTCAGTGGCGCACACCTAAACCCAGCCGTTTCTGTCGGATTGGCGGTAATTGGTAAATTTTCATGGGCATTAGTTCCAAAATACATATTGGCTCAGCTCCTAGGGGCCATGACAGGAAGTCTTTTGAATTATATCCTTTACATAGACCATTATCGCAGAACAGAAGATGAAGATACCGTTCGAAGCACTTTTTGCACCGCTCCAGCCATTCGAAACTTTAAAAACAATTTCTTCTCAGAGTTTTTTGGGACTTTTATTCTCGTTTTCGGCATCTACTTTATTGCCTCTCCAAGTATTGAGATTGAAGGCATGGAAGTAACACAGTACGGAATTGGTGCTTTGGATGCACTACCGGTAGGTATTTTGGTCTGGGTGATCGGTATGTCCTTGGGTGGAACTACGGGCTATGCCATAAATCCTACACGAGACCTAGGCCCTAGAATAGTGTATCAATTACTTCCTAGAAAAAACAAAAAAGCAGACTGGGCATACAGTTGGATTCCCGTTATAGCACCATTATGTGGCGCAGTTGTTGCTGGAGTAATTTACAATGCACTGATGCATTAATTACTTGGCTACATTTACGGCCCGGGTTTCTCGGATGACTGTAACCTTTACTTGTCCAGGGTAAGTCATATCCGTTTGTATTTTTTGTGATATTTGGAAGGAAAGCTCTGAAGCTTTGTTGTCGGATACTTTTTCACTTTCAACAATAACACGTAACTCTCTACCTGCTTGGATTGCATAGGCTTTATTTACACCTGAAAAATCATACGCAATTTTCTCCAAATCTTTTAGACGTTGAATGTAACTGTCTAATACTTGTCGTCGAGCACCTGGTCGAGCACCTGAAATAGCGTCACATACTTGAACCACAGGAGACAACAAAGAGGTCATCTCTATTTCATCGTGGTGTGCCCCTATCGCATTGCATACCTCAGGCTTTTCGCCATACTTTTCAGCCCATTGCATTCCTAAGATTGCGTGAGGCACTTCAGATTCCTCTTCGGGAACCTTTCCTATATCATGCAGTAAGCCTGCACGCTTTGCCAATTTAGGATTCAGTCCCAGTTCAGATGCCATTACTCCACAAAGTTTAGCTACTTCTCTAGAGTGTTGCAATAGATTTTGACCATAAGACGAACGGTATTTCATTCTTCCAATAATCTTAATTAAGGCAGGGTTTAATCCGTGAATCCCTAAATCTATAACCGTTCTTTTCCCTACCTCTGCAATTTCATTTTCAATTTGCTTTGTCGTTTTATTGACAACTTCCTCTATTCGAGCAGGATGGATTCTACCGTCTGTAACCAAACGGTGCAGTGACAATCGAGCAATTTCTCTCCGAACAGGATCAAAACAAGAAAGTATGATGGCCTCTGGGGTGTCATCTACAACAATTTCTACTCCTGTTGCGGCCTCTATGGCACGAATGTTTCGCCCTTCTCGACCAATGATTCTACCCTTGACATCGTCCGAATCTAAGTTAAAAACAGAAACGCAATTCTCTACGGCTTCTTCTGTTCCTATGCGTTGAATGGTATTGATGATTACTTTCTTGGCTTCTTGTTCTGCAGACAGCTTGGCTTCTTCAATAGAATGTTGAATGAAAGACATCGCCTCTGTTTGTGCTTTATCCTTCAAAGAGGTAATAAGCTCTTCTTTTGCATCCTCTGTACTGAGCCCCGAAACAACCTCTAACTCTTTTTGATAACGCTGTTTTACTTCTTCCAGCTCAGATGTTTTTTTATCTATTTTTTGAATCCGCTGATCGAAGTTTTTTTGCTTCTGTTCTAAACGATCGTTGATGTTTTTATTGCGCTGCAATTCCCGATTAAGCTCTTTCTCTTTTTCGCGATTTGATTTTTCAACATTAGAAATTTTCTTCTCGCGTTCAAAAATAACTTTCTCGTGTTCTGATTTCAATTCAATAAAACGCTCTTTGGCTTGCAGCATCTTTTCCTTCTTAATCCGATCGGATTCTTGATGGGCTTTTTTAATAATGCGTTTCGCTTGATTTTCACTTTTCTTTAGCACCCCCGAAGATTTGCTTTTTTGGATGACTTGTATGATAACAATCCCTAGAATTAATCCTCCTAGAGAGGCTCCGACAATGTATAGAATAAAGGACATAGGTTATTTCTTATATTAAAAAAAACCTGCACTAGTCTAGGTTTTGTATAAACTCCTATTATACAGGTTTGCGGCTAACCTACGGATCAAGGATCTGCTCAAGGGCGGCTTGCTTTTACCGTATGGACTCACCTCTTTTAAAAAAAAGATCGTTGAGTTTATCAAAAATTTAAACTAATACAGGCAGTATTGTATTGTTTGTAAGGACGCATCAGAAGGTGGCCATATGCTCTTCAATCATTTGATTCAACTGATCAATGATAGCAGCATCTACACGGACACTCTCTTTTTCATTAGTATTATTTTGTTCCAATTGGGTAGCGTACTGAAGGGCACACATTGCAAGTACATCTTGCTTATCGCGTACGGCGTAGTTTTGCTCCAATTGCTTGATCATCGCTTCAATTTTTTTGGCTGATTTTCGTAATCCCTCTTCCTGCTCTGGCGCAATGGTCAAAGGATAAACGCGGTCAGCGATATTCAATTTTATTTTTAGCGAGTTACTCATGACAATTATTCAATGCTTTGAAGTTGAGTGATACAACTGTCTACCTCTCGAATCAAGGCATTGATTTTATCTTTTGTTTCAATATTACTATCTGTACTACCGAGTAAGGAATTGGCCAATTGAAGCGAACCGTTTTCTTCTTTTAAACGACTGTTTTCTTGTTCTAACGTTGCATTTGACTTTTTTAAATCATCCAATTGTGCAGTGATAGAAGTAATGGCATGACTGTTGTCTTTCAGTTTATTCAAAAGCAACACCACATTTCGCTCAAGAAGCTCCACATTATTTTGTGTTTCGCTTTGCATAGGACGCATCTTTACTCTAAATCAAAGTTAGTCATTTTGATTGGATTCTTAATTGAAGCCGAAAGTATTTCGTCTATTTAACAAAATTTTACGACTCACTTTAGCGCATTCAAGATAGTATAAGCCTCGTCTGCTCTTGTTTTTGGAACCAAAAAATAATCGTGATGTAAAGCGGCAATTACATTGCAAGGAATATTTTTATCGGCTAACGCTGAAGCAACCTTTGCAGTAATACCCACAGCATCAAGAGCGGTATGTTCTGTCAACTGAAATACGGTACATAAAAACGTATACTCCATTTTATGTGCTTTCGCCTCTCTTAAGGAAAGAACTCCGTTAGCACTTTCTTTTTCTATAAAAGAAAAAAGAAGAGAGTCGTAATTTTGTGCATTTAAGGTTTTAAATTTTACATAGACATAGTCCTCTGACAATCGTTCAAAAAGCAACATAAGTGAGCCGTTTATTTTTCTAAAATTACGCTATATTTACAAGTAAACGAAACCGAAAGACTGCTCTATGTTCCAGCTTTACATGCTATTGCTTCTTATTTTTTTCTATCCTACCCAAACCCTTAAAGAAAATACAACCGTTGGAAAGTGGAAACTAGAACGTAAGATTCCATTGGACGGTCCCAATCGTTGTTATGTAGATGAGCTTACATTTTTTGATGAAACTACTTTTGAGCTGATTTTTAAGACAATCATCAACAAAGAGGAAATGGTATACACATATTCAGGAGAAATTGAACAGCAAGGGCAAACCACATTTGTATTGGGGGATAAATTGGCAAAACTGGTTGATTTTAAAAAAAGAGGTGCGCTTGTTAGCTTTCACTTTGAGTATGGAGAAAATCTAGGCATGTTTTGTACCCGAAAGAACCACCCCTATCCCCATAAACATCTACCCCATGATGTTAAAGGACGAAAAATAAAACCCTAAAATCATAAATCAACACAAAATACCCGCAATGAAATTAAGTCGTTATACTTTTTTTATTCTTGTAACTCAATTTTCATTTTTAACAATTTCAGGGCAAGAGGTAGTTCCACCCTTAGACATTCCTTTAAAACTTTCAGGAACCTTTGGAGAGTTTAGACCTACGCACTTTCATGCGGGCTTAGACATAAAAACACAAGGCAAAGAAGGCTTTGACGTAAAAAGCATCAATGCTGGAAGCATTCGTAGAATTCGCGTGACCACTACAGGGTATGGAAAGGCCCTTTACATTCAGCATGCAGATGGCACAACGTCTGTATATGCACACTTGAAAAAGTTTACGCCTAAAATTCAAAAAATCATAAAAGCTTATCAGTACGAAAAAGAAACCTTTGTGGTCCAAAAATTCTTAAAACTTGGAGAATTGACCGTAGAAAAAGGAGAATTGATCGGATATTCTGGAAATACAGGAGGGTCCTTGGGACCTCATCTACATTTCGAAATACGGGATACCAAAGAAGAAACGCCTTTGAACCCCCTACAACTTGGATTGGATATTTCTGACAGCATTCGTCCCATTGTCCAAGGCTTGTATCGTTATGATCTTTACGGCAAAAAGATCGGAGAAAAACACCCCATTGCACTAACCCGAAAAAACGATAGTGTTTACACCACTGAAGTTTTAACATTAGGAGGAACAAAAGCCTTTGGGGTACGTGTTTTTGACCGACAAGACAACAGCTATAACCGAAATGGGGTATACAGCGCAACTTTAAGGGCCAATGGAACAACCGCATTCTCCTATACTTTTGACTCTATTGATTTTAAAGATGGTAAAAAAATCGATGCCTTAATCGATTATGCAGCTTATAAAAAGGAGCGTATACGCATTCAAAAATTATTCAATAATCTGGAAGAAGACTATAGTTTTTTAAACGCTACAGCCCCCAATGGAATCCTTACATTTGAAGCCAACAGGGCCTATCAATTGGAATTTCAGTTTAAAGATTTCTCTGGAAACAGCAGCTACATACAATTGTTTGTTTCGGGAACTGAAGATCAGAATGGACCGCCAAAAACTCAAAATTTTGAAAAACAAATCGATCCAGAAAAAGATTATTTATTTTCAAAAGGTCCCTTCACCGTTTATGTTCCTCAGAAAAGCTTTCATCAAACGGTTGGCTTCCAAGTAAACTTGATTGGAGGAGATACACTATTAATCGATGCCGAGGATGCTCCACAAAAGAAGGGATTTGAACTGGAATATACCTATCCTAAACTCGACAGCCTTGAGCAGCAACAAATGTGTTTGGCAAAATTTATTCTGGGCAAAGGAAGAAAAAAAGACCGCTGGGCTTATATTGGAACCCTTAAAAAAGACGCTACCCTCTATACTAAATACGCCTATCCAGGCAAGTATATTTTTACACGAGACAGCCTACCCCCAAGCATTACCCCTAAAAATTTCAGGAAAGAACAATGGGTCAGCAATTATAAATATCTAGAAATTGAGATTGAAGATGATTTTTCAGGTATTGCTCATTATGAAGCAAGCATAAACGGCAACTGGATTTTAATGGAGCACGAACCCAAAAACAATACACTGACCTATGATTTTGAAGACTTAAATACTACGGAACCCCGTTTGGAATTTAGGCTTAGTGTGACGGATCAGGTTGGCAACACCTCAACTTTTGAAACACAACTATTTCGAAAACCTAAGAAGCGTTGAAGGAAGCCAAAATATCCACCAAATAATCTACTTCGGATATGGTATTGAATTTGGAAAATGAAAATCGGATGGAAGGGCGCTCTTTGTATGCTTTGGGGACTACTTTTTCCAAGACATGAGAACCTTTGGTACTGCCCGACTGACAAGCACTGCCTTTGGAACAAGCGATCCCTTTTAAATCCAAATGAAAATTCAACAAAGCTGCTTTTTCACTTTTAATGGGTAAGGCGACATTGATGAGGGTGTAAGTTGACTTCTCTGGATCTGAACAATTTCCATTGAAATGAACTTCTGGAAAAACCGCTTTTAAACGTTTTATGGCGTGTGCTTTTAACGAATGTATATACGCTTTTTCTTCTTGAAGATTAGTATAAGACAATTCCAACGCTTTGGCCATCCCTACTATATTATGAACGGATTCTGTACCTGCACGCAGACCTCTTTCTTGGCTGCCCCCCAAAATAAAAGGATTTAATCCAGAATTCAATCGCACATAAGAAAACCCAATCCCTTTTGGTCCGTGATATTTATGCGCTGCTGAAGATAAAAAATCTATAGGACAACTTTCTAAATCTAATTCATAATGCCCAACGCCTTGTACAGCGTCGGTATGAAAAAGAGTATCGTATTCTTTTGCAAGGGCTCCTACTCTATTTAGATCGAGAATAGATCCTATTTCATTGTTGATGTGCATCAATGAAATCAGCTTCTTTTCAGGTCTACTCTTAAGAATGTTTTCCAATGCATTGTAGTCTATTTCCCCGTTCTGGTTTACGTCTATGTAAACGACATCCACCCCGTGTTCTTCCAAATGTTGGACAGTATGTAAAATGGCATGATGCTCTATGCAGGTGGTAAGGATTGTTTTAACTCCAAGATCAGCGACGGCTGCCCGAACCAACATATTATCAGATTCTGTTCCCCCCGAAGTGAAAATAATTTCCTGAGGCTTTGCATTTAAATAAGAAGCAATGTTTTTTCGTGCGGTTTCTATGTAGGTTTTAGCCTTCCTTCCAAAAGCATGGGTGGAGGACGGATTTCCATAACAGTCGTGCATAACTGCTGTCATAGCGTCAATTACTTCAGAACGCATTGGTGTTGTTGCTGCATTGTCGAAATATACTTGCATTTACACTGTATTAACGGGTTCAAAAGTTTTAAGCGTAGTTGTTATGATCGCAATACAATCGTCCAATTGTGCTTCTGTCATGACCAAGGGCGGCGCAAATCGAATGATGTTTCCATGCGTGGGTTTTGCCAAAAGACCATTGTCACGAAGCTTTAAACATATGTTCCAAGCAGTTTCACTTTCTTCTGAATCATTGATTACGATGGCATTGAGCAAACCTCTGCCACGCACCAAACGAACAATAGAACTCTCTTTTATGTAGTCATTCATTTTAGCTCTAAAGCGTTCGCCCAAATGTCTTGCGTTTTGCGTTAGTTTTTCATCTTGAATGACCTTTAAAGCAGCTGTTGCCACCGTAGTACCCAAAGGATTCCCACCAAAAGTGCTTCCATGTTGCCCAGGTTGAATGACATCCATAACGGCTCTACTTGCCAAAACCGCAGAAACTGGATAGGCACCACCGCTTAGGGCTTTCCCTAAAATCAATACATCTGGATGCACATAAGTGTCTTTCTGACGTTCACAGGGCCCTTGACAGGAGCAATTCCCACAAACCGCTAACAGCGATCCTGTTCTCCCGATTCCGGTTTGAATCTCATCAGCAATTAAAAGGACGTTGTACTTGGAACAAATTGCCCGCGCTTTTGCAATAAAATCTGTATCCGGAGTATATACTCCCGCTTCCCCTTGAATCGGTTCCACAAGAAAACCGGCAACATTTGGATTGTTTTTCAGCACTTCTTCCAGCACTTCTGGATTGTTGTACGGAATGGGAATAAAACCCTGAGTGTGAGGTCCAAAACTGGTTTTGGATCCAGGATCAGATGAAAAAGAAATGATGGTTGTCGTGCGACCGTGAAAATTGTTATCGCAGACTACAATTTGTGCAGATCCGTCTGGAATTCCTTTTACGGTATGCCCCCATTTACGGGTGATTTTTATTGCTGTTTCAACACCTTCTGCTCCAGTATTCATTGGAAGCAAGCTTTCAAAACCAAAGTAATTTGTAACAAACGCTACATATTCTCCCAAACGATTATTGTGGAAGGCCCTAGAGGTCAATGTCAAGGTTTCTGCCTGATTCTTCAGGGCGTCAACAATTTTCGGATGACAATGGCCTTGATTTACAGCAGAATAAGCAGAAAGAAAATCATAGTACTTCTTCCCAGTAACGTCCCACAAAAAAACGCCCTCACCTTTGGCTAAAACTACAGGCAAAGGATGATAATCATGTGCGCCGTATTTTTTTTCTAGGTTGAGATGATAATCTGGATTAGAGGTCATTTTAGAAAAATTAAATTCGAATTTTGAGATTCCTACTTTATCGCATCGGAGAGAAATCATCCATCCGTAAAATTACACAATTTCTTCAGATTAACGAT
>CBFIJA010000062.1:0-8837 GCA_965662875.1 Candidatus Arcticimaribacter sp. | reverse complement strand
TGCAAGTGGCGCAATTGGAAAAGGGTTTTGCCTGGTTGGATACCGGCACCCACGATTCCCTATTGGAAGCGGGAAATTTTATTCAAACCCTACAAAAACGTCAAGGCTTAAAAATTGGATGCATTGAAGAAATTGCATACGACTTAGGCTACATCGACGCCGCCCAGCTAAAACGCTTGGCCACCCCCATGGCGCAAAATGAGTACGGGCAATATTTACTAAAACGCCTGCAGTCGTGAAAATTCTGGTGACCGGAGCCGACGGTCAGCTGGGGAAATCCCTACAGGCCCTATCCCCTGATTTCCCTCATTTGGATCTGCACTTTAAGAACCGAACAGCCCTGGACATCACCGATTTTAAAGCCCTAGCGGCTTGCATTAAAAAACACGCAATTGCAGCGGTAATCAACTGTGCCGCCTGTACGGCCGTTGACAGGGCAGAAGAGGAAGAAGAAAAGGCCTATGCCATCAACGCTGAGGGCGTAAAAAATGTGGTGAAGGCCCTAGAACCCATTCAAGGAAAACTCATACACCTCTCCACCGATTATGTCTTTGATGGAAAGGCCGTTTCTCCTTATCCGGAAACCGCTTCGAGAAACCCACAATCAGTTTACGGGAAAACCAAAATGGCCGGGGAGGAGTACGTCTTACAAGCCGATTTAGATGCTTTGGTGATCCGTACGTCCTGGGTGTTTTCGCCCTACGGAAATAATTTTGTAAAAACCATGCTTCGCTTGATGGCGGAAAAAGACAGTGTCGCTGTGGTTAAAGATCAAATCGGGAGACCCACCTATGCGCCTTTTTTGGCGGAGGTCTTACTGAACCTGATCGGATCGCATAATCCCCTCGCAAAGCAGGGAAAGCTCTACCATTACGCCCAGTCCGGAGCCTGCAGTTGGTTTGACTTTGCCCAAGAAATTCAGAAAGGGAGTCCGTTTTCTTGTGCAGTAAAGCCCATCCCTACCGATCAATACCCTACCGCTGCGCCTCGCCCAAAATACAGTGTGTTGTCCACCGATAAAATAGAAACCGATTTTGGCATAAAACCCCGCTCTTGGGAAACGGCTTTGAAAGCCTGCCTGCAATCCCTAAATTTACCGCTATGAATATCTTAATCACCGGTGGCGCAGGTTTTATTGGTTCGCATGTCGTGCATCATTTTGTACAGGCTTTTCCACAGCACAAGATCGTCAATGTAGATGCCCTTACCTATGCTGGAAACACAGCTCACCTGCAGTCCATCGCGGAAGCGGAGAATTACAACTTCATCCAAGCGGACATTTGCGATCAAAAAACAATCGAAAAAATATTTACCCAACACGACATCACCCATGTTCTTCATTTGGCCGCAGAATCACATGTAGACCGTTCCATAGAAGATCCTTTGGTGTTTGCAAAAACCAATGTATTGGGTACTTTGGTGCTATTAGAGGCTGCGCGGCAGCATTGGAAAGACAGCGATGCGGATTCCTTTTTTTACCACATCTCCACCGATGAGGTTTACGGGGCTTTGGGGGAGAAAGGAATGTTTACAGAACAGTCGCCTTATGCGCCAAGATCACCTTATTCCGCCTCCAAGGCCAGTTCAGATCATTTTGTGCGGGCCTATTCAGAAACCTATGGCTTGCCCATAAAAATCTCAAATTGCTCGAACAACTATGGGCCACATCAGTTTCCAGAGAAATTGATTCCCTTATGCATTGAAAAAATCAAAAATCAAGCGCCCATTCCGGTGTATGGAACGGGAGAAAACATCCGAGATTGGTTGTATGTAGAAGACCATGTGGCCGCCATAAAAACCGTTTTTGACAAAGGGCGATTGGGAGAAACCTACCTCATTGGCGGAAACAACGAATGGAAGAACATCGTTTTGATCGGTCTTTTGATTGCCCTTACTGATGCCGAATTGGGGAACCCCCCGGGGCACTCCAAAGGCCTAATCCAATTTGTGGAAGACCGACCCGGACACGATTTACGCTACGCCATAGATGCGTCTAAAATACAAAATGACCTCGGGTGGCAGCCCCAACATTCTTTTGAAGAAGGGCTACGAAAAACCGTGCAGTGGTACCTTCAGTCCCACTGAAGTGGAGGCTTTCCCTAATCGAAAAGCAGTCTTTTCTTATAAAGTCGAGGGGCAGACATAGTCCGTCGTAGGCAACTGGGTTTCCAAAATGGCTTTAAAGCCTCCTTCTACATTCACTAAGTTGTGAATGCCTCTTTTTTTCAATACCGATGCCGCAATAACAGAACGGTATCCTCCGGCACAATGGACGTAAAAAGGCGCGTCAGAGGGCATGTCGTTCAAATGGTTGTTAATGTAATCTAATGGGGCATGAAAAGCATTGGTCATGTGCTGAGATTGAAATTCCCCCTCTTTGCGCACATCGACAACGGTGGGGTTTTTGGTGCTGTATTCTTTTTCAAAAGCAGCGGCAGAGATGCTTCTTAGATCATCTGTTTCCTTGCCTGCCGATTTCCAGGCCGCAAGGCCGCCGTTGAGGTAGCCCAAAGTACGGTCAAAACCTACCCGAGATAAACGGGTCACAGTTTCTTCTTCTCTTCCTTCTGGGCAAACCAAGACAATGGGCTGCTGCACATCTTGAATCATGGCGCCGACCCATGGGGCAAAACCGCCATCGATTCCAATAAAAATGGACTGCGGAATGTGGCCTTTTACAAAATCGTTTTGGTGGCGTACATCCAAGATCAGTGCATTTTCGTTTTCCACCAATTGCTCAAATTGATCTACATCGAGTGGCGTAGTACCCCGCCCTAAAATTTGGTCGATGTCTTCGTATCCTTCTTTGTTCATTTTTACGTTTAGGGGGAAGTATTGCGGCGGAGGCAAAAGGCCATCTGTCACTTCTTTGATAAACGCTTCTTTGGTTAAATCTGCCTGCAAGGCATAATTCATTTTCTTTTGATTCCCGAGGCTGTCTACCGTTTCTTTCATCATGTTTTTTCCGCAAGCAGATCCGGCACCGTGTCCAGGATATACCGTCACGTCATCGGCCAAAGGAAGGATTTTGGACTGTAAACTTTCATACAGCAAGCCGGCTAAATCTTCTTGGGTGATTTCATTTCCTTTTTGCGCCAAATCAGGACGCCCGACATCGCCGAGGAAAAGGGTGTCTCCACTAAAAATGGCCTGGTCTTTTCCGTCCTTATCCCGCAGCAAATAGGTAGTGCTTTCTAGGGTGTGTCCCGGGGTGTGTAGCGCAATGAGGGTCACTTCGCCCAGCGGGAAAACCTGTCCGTCTGTGGCTTGTAAAAAATCAAAATCAGGTTGGGCTTTTGGACCGTAGACAATGGGTGCCCCCGTTTGTTTTGATAGCGTTAAGTGGCCGCTGACAAAGTCCGCATGGAAGTGGGTTTCAAAGATGTATTTTAACTGGGCTCCGTCTTCTTCTAATTTTGCTAAATAAGGAGAGGTTTCACGCAACGGATCAATGATGGCTACTTCGCCTTGGCTTTCAATGTAGTAGGCGCCTTGCGATAGACAGCCCGTATAAATTTGTTCTATTTTCATCTTATTTTCAGTTTAGGTCAATTCTTTTAAAAGTATTCCAATTCCCATCAGCAGGACAAACCATCCGAATAGGGTTTTTAGTTTTTGCCCTGAGATGTAACGGTTTAAATATCCTCCGATAAAGATACCCAAGATGGATAAAAAAGTAAAGAAAAGAAGGAAATTCCAATCGATGGTCAGGTGCTGAAGGTCGCCTAAAAATCCAATTAAAGATTTAATGGCAATGATCAATAGGGACGTGGCAATGGCTTTTTTGACCGGCAAGCCGCCAAAAAGAACCAATGCGGGAATGATTAAAAATCCGCCTCCAGCACCGACGATTCCGGTGATGATTCCCACCACAATTCCTTCCAATCCAATCCATACATACACCCCTTTGCGTTTGTGTACTGACGTTTTTTCTTTTTGTGTATTCCGAATCATAGAAAAAGCGGCCAAAACCATGATCGCAGCAAAAAAGACCATGATGGCCAAATCTTTGGTTAGCGTCCACGTTTCATTTTTGTAGAGGACAGCAGGAATATTGGGCAACAGTAGGGCGCGGGTTGCATAGACTGCAATAAAGGCAGGGAGAGAAAAAATAAATGCCGTTTTAAAGTCCACCAAGCCCGAACGCGTATTTTGAACCGTTCCAAAAAGGGCCGTGGTACCGACTAAAAAGAGAGAATAGGCCGTGGCTTGTACAGGCTCAATGTCCAGCACATACACCAATAAGGGAACGGTAAGGATGGATCCCCCACCGCCGATAAGTCCTAAGACCAACCCGATCAAAAGGGCACCGCCGTATCCGAAAAATTCTATCGTCTCCATGTATTTCTTTTGTGCAAATGTAGGAGCCCCAGAACAAACAAAATGTAACCTATGTTACAGGAGGTGAATTAAGTTGCGTTTCAGCTGGATTTTTTTCTCCGATTCCATCTTTTTAAGCAAACGCGATATCACCACCCGACTGGTGTTCAGGTCTTCGGCAATCTCAAGATGGGTAATGGACAGCTGTTCTTGCCCTTGCAGTTGGGCTTTTTCCTTTAGGTAACGCTCCAAGCGTGCGTCCATATGACTGAAGGCAATGCTGTCTATGCTCTCCAGCATCTCCATCATTCGGTTGTGATAGCTGTTGAGGATAAAACGCCGCCAGCCATGGTATTTTTTCATCCATTCTTCCATCTTATTGATGGGAATCATCAAGAGTTGGGCTGGGGATTCTGCAACGGCATAAATCTCGCTTTGCGCATCTGCCATGCAGCAATTCAAGGTCATCGAGCAGGTTTGCCCTTGTTCCAGATGATACAACAGCAAGTGCCCCCCATTTTCGTGTGGACGCATTACTTTAATGTTTCCTTTTATAAGAATGGGCATGCGTTGAAGGAATTGTCCCGGGCGAATCAATTCTGCGTTTTCTTCAACGTCGATAATGGTTGCAACCGCCTCGATATCGTGCTGCAAGTCGTGTTCAATTGGGAATCCAAAAAGGGAGTTTAAATCCAAGTTCATCGTCGGTCTTATAGCATCAAAAATAGGAAATTTTATAAAGTTTTAGTCCCTTGGACCTAGCCGGCTTTTTATTTTTGTAATTTGGTTTCCGAATTTGATTTTTAATACCACTACTAGACTAGGACTATGGCTTCAGGCATCCAATACAATCTTAAGAAATTCAGTAAAAAATACCTCAATAAAATAGGAGTATACGGTTTGGATCGTGCCTTGATGGTCCCGCGAATGACCACAAAAGAGTACCTTTTTTTTGATTCCTTTTTAAAGGAAAATAAAGATGCCCTGTATTGTGAAAGTGGCTCTGGAGGAAGCACCTTAATGGCGGAGAAAATCTTTGATGAAATGCATTCCTTTGAAACGGATGCGAGCTTTGTAAAGTACATGAATGGTCTACTGCAGAAAGCTGAGGTTGCCCTAATTCCCGTGGGTGCCACAGGAAAATTCGGCTATCCAGAAGCCCGAACTCCAGAAAATGCAGCACGGATTGCAGCGGTTATTTCCCCTTTGCTAAAAGACAAAACAGAAAAAGACCGTCTCGTTTTTATCGACGGCCGTAGCCGTGTGTTGACGGCTCTTGAGGTGCATGAACATTTAAGCGACAACGACCGGGTATTGATTCACGATTTTGAGCGCAAACACTACCATGCGGTCTTAGACGTGTATGCTGTAGCAGCACAGGTAGAAGGATTGGTGGTCCTCCAAAAGAAAACGGGAATGCAGGAAAGGGTGAATGCCCTAAAGCAAGAATTTTCTTCCGATTTGCGTTAAACAACAAAGGATCTTTACCCTCACAAACGACTTCGTATAGGTTCTTTTAGTTCACTTCCGTTTATCCTCCATTTCCCTTTGGAATCTAGAAAATCCCTGTATTGATGAGAACTGCATTTTTTAAAGTTAGATCGTGTAACAATTAAATGCATTTAGCCTCTTATTATTAGAATAAAGGAACAGAATAAATGCGTTCCTTTGACGTCTTAAATTAAAATATGAAATCATCATTCAATTTATTAGCCCTGCTTTTTTTAGGTTTTAGTGCCGTAAAAGCGCAACACAGCCTTAGTGGAAAAATTTCAGATCAATTGGAAACCCCCATTTCGTTTGCCAACGTAGTGCTCAAACAAAAAGGCAATGAGGCCTTTGTTAGAGGTGTGGTTTCAAATGATGAAGGGAAGTATGTTTTTGAAGATCTGGGCAAGGGAACCTATCAGATTGAAGTTTCTGTTTTGGGATTCAAATCAAAACACACAGAAGAGTTTGAGTTGCGGGAGCATAAAATCATTGATTTTGAATTGGAAGAAGAGGCAGAGCGTTTGGACGAAGTGGTGGTAAAAAGCAAGCGTCCAACCATTCGGCAAACCGCCGAAAAATTGGTGGTCAACCTAGAAGCTTCTGAGATGATAAACACCAGCCTAAGGGATGTAATGCGAAAGGTTCCGGGGGTTTTAGTGACCAACAATGGAATCTCAATCTCTGGAAACAGAGGGGTCAGAATACTGATCAATGGAAAGACAACGGAGTATATGGATGTACAAACCTTGTTGCGTGATTTGCCAGCAGACAACATTGCTAAAATAGAGGTAATAGAGCAACCGGGGGCTGAATATCAAGCTTCAGGTTCAGGGGCCATTATTGATATTATTTTAAAGAAAAACGTACGTTTAGGCACCTATGGCAGTGTAAATACTTGGGTAGGGGAAGATCAAGGCTTTGAATACGGCACAAGTGCTTCAATTGCCAGTTACAAGAACAAGCTAAATTGGCAAACCAGTATTGGGTATTCTGAGCCGACCTGGAGAGACGATTTATTTTTGGTTAGAACAGTGGGTGATCAAACTTACGATCAAGAAACAATAGAACCTTATGCTCCCGTAAATCGCAGGTTTTCAGGGGCCCTAGATTATTATTTTAGCAGCAAACATTCCATTGGTCTAGCAGGTCGGTGGAACAGTAGAGAATCACAACGCACGGCAACGAGCAAAACTGCAGTTTCTGATCAAAATAGCGTCAACACATTGTTTTCCGAAAATACGTTTGACAGAGATCGAAGTGATTTTAGTTTTAACCCTTATTATGAATACAAAACTGAAACGGAGAAGTTGCTCTTGGATTTCAACTACATCAACTTCATAAACGATAACACAAACCAGTTGTCTGGGGCAGACGGAAGCACCCTTCCTTTTACAAACCGGCAGTACATTCAGAATGGACAATACACCATCAGAACGTACAAAGTAGATTATTCCAAAAAGGTTAAAGAGAATTTTAAACTAAGCTTGGGCTCGCGGTATGCCAATGTAGATACCGACAATGATTTACAGTCTTATCGAGACAATGATCAAGGAGCGTTTGATTTTATTGAAGAAGAAAGCAGTCAATTTTTGATCGATGAAACTATTTTTGCGTTGTATGCAAAGCTAAATGCGACTAAAGGAAAATGGTCTTTTTCGGGCGGATTGCGTTACGAAGACAGCAATACAGACGGGACTTCAATTTTTATGCGGGGAGGGACTCCTGAAACAAGCCTAAAAAAAAGACCCATTAAAAAACTTTTCCCAAGTGCGTCGATTACAAGAGCGTTATCAGATGTTCTGGGCGCAAGCTTGTCCTACAGCTACCGAATCGAGCGTCCTTCTTATAACAGTTTAAATTCTTTTGCGGAATTTTTAGATCCTTTTTCTGCCAGCCAAGGAAATCCAAATTTGGCCCCTTCCTTCACCAATAATTATCAATTTAATTTGACCTACGAGGGGCAGCCCTTTTTTGCAATTGCTTATAAGAAAACAGACGATGAAATTTTTCAATTAATTCAACAAGACAATGCTACAGCACAAATCAGGCAGCGCGAGGTAAATGTTGAAGAAAATTCAAATTGGAATTTCAGGTTATTTGCACCCCTCAGTTTTTTGAAAAATGTTGAAGGCTATACCGGGGTAATTGTAGTGCATACAGATTATCAGTCCTCCACCTACAATGTGGATTTGAAGAAATGGTACATGTTCTGGTTTATTCAAGGAAGCTACGAACTGCCTGGAGAAATAAATTTTGAAATGAGCGGAAATTATGGCTCAGGAGCGTTGGAAGGTCAAATTGAAGTGGATTGGTTGGCCGAATTGGATTTTTCTTTTGGGAAGACTTTTTTAGACGATCAATTGAAAGTAAACCTCGGATTCAACAAGGTGCTCAATAGGGGGTTTGTTGGAAAGATAGATTATGGAAACGGGACAGCAGCCGTAGAAAGTAACGGATCAAGGCAAAATATACAATTGCGGTTAATCTATAGTTTTGGATCAAAATTTGGCAAGAGCAAGGAAGATCGAAATAGACCCCAAGAAGAAAACAGAATACGCGACGAAAATTAAAAATCCGTGGTGTACGGTAGAACAAAAAAACCCTCCTAAAAAGGAGGGTTTTGTACTCGAGCTGGGATTGATTCAAATCAAAGAATAGACGATCTATTCATTTTATAAAAACCACTTTACTTGAAGTGGTTTTTTGTTTTTAAGGAATTCCTTATTTTCTTAAAACCTTAGTGGCCAAAATTAATAAAATAGGGATAATGCTTAAGCCAATATAAAAAACAAGAAATGTGTTTTCTTTGATTTTTGTGAAGTTAATCACAAGAATAAGGGATACACCTAGTTGGTATAGGAATCCACTTAAAATATATTTTTTCTTGATGAGGTTAAGCAATTTTTTCATGGTTTAATTAGTAAATCGATAGGTTTTATCAGCAATATTTTTTAAGCTATATTCCCTATGGGTGATGAAAATAATCATCATGTTTTTCTTTAATTTATGTAATAAATCTAGAACAA
>CBFIJA010000061.1:0-8846 GCA_965662875.1 Candidatus Arcticimaribacter sp. | reverse complement strand
AAGAAGGTGCTGTTATTTCCGTAGGTTCCATTCACTCTGGAATCCGTTTCAACATCATTCCCGACACTGCAGAGCTGGTCGGTACCGTACGTACTTTGGACAAAGGAATGCAGGAAGTCATCACCCGTCGTATGAAAGAATTAGTACCCCAAATTGCTGCGGCCTATGGGGGCTCTGCGACCATTGAAATTAAAGAAACCGCAGCACTTACCTTCAACGATCCTGCTTTAACGGCCAGAGCAGTTCCAAGTTTGGAAAAAGCAATAGGTGCAGAAAATGTTGAATTGATGTCGGCCATCACAGGTGCTGAAGATTTTTCAGCATTCCAAGAAAAAGTACCTGGATTTTTCTTCTTTTTAGGAGGGCTGGATGAGGGGCTTACCCCCGAAACTGCACCGTCCCACCATACCCCAGAATTTGTTGTGAATGATGCGGGAATGATCCACGGGGTAAAGGCTATGGTACAACTTAGCCTTGACTTTTTACAATAATTGATCTCTCCCGTATTCCCAACCTTCTAACCACCATTTTTCCATTTCTTCTTGATCGAAAACAAGGGAATTGGTGGTCAGAACTTTTGGGGTGTAAAACAACCGAAGCTTCACTCCTTTTTGTTTGGCCAGCAACTGCCCTACTTTTATGTTGTCTTGAATGATTTGATCACCCATGAAATCCAAGGTAGATAGGACAACATCAAAAGCATTCCGAGAACGCATTCTATTGAGCTGTTGCACTTCAGTATTTAGCATGATCGCATCTATTTCAGTGGCCCCACGTTTTATGGCTTCTTCAATGGCTATGATGCAGCCAAACCCACCGTCAGCGTACTCGTGACGGTTTTTAATCGACAAACTCATAAAGGGTAAAAAATTGCAGGATATCCAAATCCAATCCAAAAAATCAGCATAACTGCACTCGGATAAAGACTTGTATTCTACTTTGTTGAGGGTGAAGTTAGAAACGCAAACCACTACATCTTTGCCCCTATTTTTTAACGCATCAAATAATTCAGGCTGAATGTATTCCTCGAGAAGTTTTCGCAAATTTTTGCTTTCACCAAAGGTTTTTTTTCCACCAAGGAAATTCATTAAAACATTGAAATGATTGATTTTAATTTTAGCCAACTTCCCTGTTCGCTTGACAATAAAAGGGTTGTTTGAAAATATTTTTTCTTGCGTCACATGTGTAAATGCGTGCTTGATCAATGCTGTTTGGTTAGCGGCCAAATGCGAAACCAAAAGACTTCCTGTAGAAGTACCCATAAATAAATCATACTCCTGCTTTTCTTCTTCAATGAGGTACTGAGCCAATCCGCCTGCAAAGGCGCCTTTGCTTCCTCCTCCCGATATAACCAAAGCCTTTTTTTTCACTTCCAATGCTATTGTATATCTAAAGTATATTGTTTTTTTCGATTTTAAAATCCTTTTCGAAGGAAAAAAATTATCTTCGATTACGCTATGGATCCACTGCAGACCTCAATAGAATACCTGAAAGGAATAGGCCCAAGTAGGGCCGCATTACTCAAAGAAGAATTAGGCATCAAAACCTATCAGGATTTATTGCACTTTTTCCCGAACAGGTACATTGACCGCTCTACCTTTTATGCCCTAAACGCACTGCCAAAAAACACTTCAGAAGTACAAATAAAAGGAGAAATTACAGGGTTTAAAACCGTTCCACAAAAAAGAGGGAAACGCCTGGTTGCAGGCTTTACAGACGGTACCACCCAAATAGAAATGGTATGGTTTCGAGGGCATAAATGGATTCAAGAGCAACTGAAAAGAGGCGTTTCCTACGTAGCCTTTGGGCGCTTGTCATGGTATGGAAATAAAGCCAGTATGGTGCATCCGGAGCTTACCCTAGAAAATGAATACGAGAAAAGCTATTTGACGGCCTTACATCCGGTTTATCCTTCTACTGAAAAGCTAACCAACAAAGGCATCAGTCAAAAGATCATGAAAAAGGCGGTAGAACAACTGCTGACACAATGTTCAGCAAGTTTTACGGAGAGTCTTCCTACCTACGTCTTAGATGACCTAAAGCTAATCTCTAGAAAGGAAGCACTATTACAGGTTCATTTTCCAACCGATCAACACAATTTAAGCCGGGCACAAATGCGGTTAAAATTTGAAGAATTGTTTTTCATTCAAATGCAATTGATGCAAAAAAACCGCAGGCATAAACAGAAAATAAAGGGCTATCCTTTTCTTCAAGTTGGATCATTATTCCATGATTTTTATGAGAACCATCTGTCTTTTCAACTGACAAAGGCCCAACAACGCGTAGTGAAGGAAATACGGAACGATATGGGAACCGGGAAACAAATGAACCGCTTGTTGCAGGGCGACGTAGGTTCAGGGAAAACCATGGTGGCCTTATTGACTATGCTAATTGCTTTGGACAATGATTTTCAAAGCTGTATGATGGCGCCGACAGAGATTTTAGCTCAGCAACACTATCAATCACTCTCCGAAGACTTAAAGCACCTGCCCATAAAAGTTGCACTGTTGACTGGCTCAACAAAAACTCCGGAACGAAAAGAAATTCATCAGGCCCTACAGGACGGAAGTTTGCACATACTCATCGGCACCCATGCGCTGATAGAAGATAAAGTTCAATTTAAAAATTTAGGATTGGCCATCATTGATGAACAACACCGGTTTGGTGTGGCACAACGCGCAAAACTTTGGCGAAAAAACACCTTGCCACCACATGTTTTGGTCATGACGGCCACCCCAATTCCCAGAACCCTAGCCATGAGTGTTTATGGGGACTTAGACATTTCGGTGATTGATGAATTGCCCCCAGGGCGAAAAAACATTAAAACAGTGGTTCGCACCGATCAAAATCGTTTGCAAATATTTAAGTTCGTTCGTGATGAAATAAAGAAAGGTCGGCAGATTTATGTCGTTTACCCCTTGATTCAGGAATCTGAAAAAATGGACTACAAAGATTTAATGGACGGCTATGAGAGCATCGCGCGAGAATTTCCATTGCCCAATTTCAAGATCAGCATCGTGCACGGGCAGATGAAACCCCAGGACAAAGCCTATGAAATGGATCGGTTTGTTGCTGGAATAACACAAATCATGGTTGCGACAACAGTAATTGAAGTGGGGGTAAATGTTCCCAATGCTTCTGTCATGATCATTGAAAGTGCAGAACGTTTTGGGCTGTCACAGCTTCACCAATTGCGCGGGCGTGTAGGCCGCGGAAACGATCAGAGCTATTGCATATTGATTCAAGGAAAAAAACGCTCTGAAGAAGCGCAAACCCGTTTGCAAACCATGGCAAGATCCCAAGACGGCTTTGAAATTGCAGAAGTGGATTTGCGGCTGCGAGGCCCCGGAAATCTCATGGGAACACAACAAAGTGGTGTGCTTCAGCTGAAGATTGCAGATTTGCTAAAAGACCAAGCCTTATTGAAAACTGCGCGCCAATATGCGCGACAAATCGTAGAAACCGATCCGGACATGCAGGACCCTAAGCATCACGCCCTAGGACAAACCTATGCCAAAATAACCACACATAAGAACATTTGGAATTACATCAGCTAGGCTTCTTTTTTCCTGTCGGTTGTGTATATTTGCGCCTATAAATATTTCCTATGAAAGTATCCTTCAATTGGATTCAAGAATTCATCAAAATTGATCTGCCTTTAGACAAACAATTAGAAATGCTTACAGATTTGGGTCTGGAAGTAGAAGGAAACGTTCCGTTTGAGTCCGTTAAAGGGAGCTTAAAGGGAGTTGTTGTAGGAGAAGTACTACAATGTGAACAACACCCCAATGCAGACCGATTAAAGGTGACTAAAGTAAACATAGGAACTGAAGAACCCGTTCAGATTGTTTGCGGAGCCCCCAATGTTGCTGCAGGACAAAAAGTTCCTGTTGCCACCATTGGTACAGCTTTGTATACTGCAGAAGGGGAAGCATGGACCATTAAAAAGGGCAAAATTCGTGGAGAAGCTAGCCACGGGATGATCTGTGCGGAAGATGAATTGGGCTTGGGAAGCAGCCACGATGGAATCATGGTATTGGAGGACTCCCTATCGCCCGGAACCCCATGTGCGGAAATCTTTGACATAGAAAAAGACACTACCATAGAAATTGGGCTAACCCCAAACCGTGCGGATGCCATGAGTCATATGGGCGTAGCCCGCGATTTAAAAGCCGCTTGTATTCAAGCGGGAGTTCCTTTTGAATGGAATTACCCCAACAATGATGCATTTCGTATCGACAACAACGCTCATCCGCTAGAAGTGGTTGTTGAGGACAAAGAAAAAGCCCCACAATATTTTGGATTAACGCTTTCCGGTTTAACCGTAAAAGACTCCCCTTCTTGGTTACAAAATCGCTTAAAAGCCATTGGCCTTTCTCCGATCAACAACATCGTTGATGCAACGAATTACATCATGCATCATCTAGGGCAACCCCTACATGCTTTTGATTTGGATAAAGTCAAAGGAAAGATTCAGGTAAAAACAGTAGCACAAGACACCCCTTTTATCACCCTAGACGGGGAAGAAAGAAAACTGGATGCCGAAGACCTTATGATCTGCGACGATACTCAACCGCTTTGTATTGGTGGAGTCTTTTGAGGGCAAAACTCGGGCGTTTCGGCAACAACGTCCCGTATTTTTTTAGAGAGTGCTTATTTCAACCCGGTCAGCATACGTAAAACCGCGAAACGTCACGGTCTAAACACAGATGCTTCCTTCCGGTTTGAACGCGGAATTGATCCAGAAATTGGAATATTCGCCTTAAAGCAAGCTGCAATATTGATCAAAGAAATTGCAGGCGGAGAAATTACGTCTGAAATTCAAGAAGCCACTACTCCCCTAGCAGAGGAAGTCAGTTTATTTTTAAATTTCAATCGCATCACAAAAATTTTGGGACAAGAAATCCCAAAAGACGAACTTCAAAACATTTTAAATGCTTTAGAAATTAGAATACAAAATGTCACGGAAGAAGGCTTTTCAATGCGCGTGCCGCGTTACCGAGTTGACGTAACGCGTGAAGCTGACATCATAGAAGAGATTTTAAGAGTCTATGGCTACAATAAAATAAAAACAACGAATACCCTTAAAAGCGTTTATCCAGAATTTTCGCTAAAAAGTGATTTTAAATCCCAACAGCGTATTGCGCATCAATTGGTAGGGCAAGGCTTTTATGAGATTCAAAACAATTCCTTGACCAACCCTGCCTATGCAAAATTGTCAGAGGAATTAGAGCGAATTCCAAAAGTAACGCTTCTAAACCCCTTAGGACAAGATTTGTCTGAAATGCGAAGCAGTCTCCTCTTTTCTATGCTTGAAGTGGTTTCTTTTAACAGAAACAGACAACAAAAGACCTTAAAGCTGTATGAGTTTGGGAAAGCGTACAGTAAAACGGAAGAAGGCTTTGACGAGTCCAAAAGACTAAGCCTTTGTCTGTGTGGAACAAAACACAATGAAAGTTGGAATTCGCCACAACAGGATTTTAGCTTTTTTGACCTTAAGCAATATGTGACCTTGGTCTTGGACCGTATGGACATAGATGCATACACCCTGCAAAATACAGAAAGTGATCTTTTTGCAGAAGGCTTTGATTGTACTGTAAAAGCAGGGAGCTTGGTGAAATTTGGAAGCGTAAAAGGTGAAATCACAAAACATTTTGCAATCGATCAAGAAGTTTTACTGGCTGAATTCAACTGGGATTTAATTTTCAAGCTATCCAACCAGAAAGATAAGCTTGTTACAGAATTGCCAAAATTCCCAACATCAAGAAGAGACTTTGCCTTACTGATTGACCGCACTATAACCTTCAACGAACTCAAACAAGCGGCGGAAAAAGTAGAACGAAAGATTTTAACCAAAGTGGATTTATTTGACGTCTATGAGGGGAAAAACATCGCGGAAAACAAAAAATCATACGGGATGAGCTTCTATTTTAACGATCCAAACAAAACCTTGACCGACAAGCAAATAGACAAGGTAATGGGGAAATTGCGCAAAACTTTTGAATCGCAATTCCACGCGGAACTCCGTTAAAAAAGCGCAAAATTTCATCGCTTGGTGGTTGCTTATTTTTTGCTTAAATTTACAGTGTAAATGAAAATGATCATGAAGCTGAACGTACTCTCTCCCACTAACATTGAAACAGAACTAAATCGCATTCGTGCAGAATTTTCAGCGCATCAAAATGCGGTACATCAATTGTCACAAAAACTCATGGATGGCAATACTTCCGTCAATCAATTTGATTTTGATCAATTGGAGGGAAAGAACATTTACCACATTGATAGCATTAAGAAAACATGCATCGATTACCGCTTGCGTTTTTTAGACATTAAATACTTTAAAAGTCCACTTCCCAAAAAAGCATTTGAGAAAATTGCTGCTTTGGAAAGTACACACAATACAAACCTTGAAGGCTTTAAAATCATGGCCCCTTCAAAAATGTTTGTACTTGAAAAAACGGACGACCCGCTATTGTTTGTCCCGCTAGGTAACGATTATTTCTACCTTATCCATAAATGGGGAAAAGATCTACAGCCCCTAAGAAAACTTCGCATGTGGCCCTTTAAAGGCATCGCAAACCTTATTTTATTTACGCTTTTCATTAGCGGTGTTGCAACTTGGCTGATGCCTATAGGCTTATTCAGCAAAACCAACGATTGGGCAACCCTTTGGATGGTCTATTTCTTTATGTTCAAAGCCATTGCTTCTGTCATTCTTTACGGTGGCTTTGCGATGGGGAAAAACTTCAATCCTGCCATCTGGGACAGCAAATACAACAAATCCTAAGTTATGGGAAACCCCGCTTACCTGCACCTTTTTTCTGGATCCTCAATAGACGTACTTGCGCTTCGTAATGCCCTTGCAGAAGAAAACATCACTCCCGTTGTAAAAGACGAAGCAGAATCAGCACGCCTGGCGGGTTTTGGACAAACGGCACCGATGATGCAGCGCGTTTTTGTTCATCAGGACGAATACGAAAAGGCCAAAGTCGTCTTAAACGAACTCTCCGCTTAAAGCACCCCTCTTTTTTTGTGCTTATCGTATTCACATGCAGTAGGTTGGAAAATTTTTCCTTTGTATCGTCTTGCATTCCATTGAAATCGGTTCGTTCTCGTTAAGTTTTCTTATTTTTAGAAAAATCAATTTGAACTAAACTATGCAATTCATCATTTTTATTGCGTTCACCTTATTGGTAGGTGTTGTCGCCTATCTTGCTACCCGAAAAACAGACGAAAATACAGAAGACGGTTATTTTCTCGGTGGACGAAGTTTAACGGCTCCGGTTATCGCGGCTTCTTTATTGCTTACCAATCTATCAACAGAACAGCTGGTAGGTCTTAACGGCTCTGCTTTTAATGAAGGAATATTGGTCATGGCTTGGGAAACCCTAGCCGCCATTGCTATGGTGGTTACGGCAACCATTTTATTGCCGCGCTACCTAAAAGGTGGCTTAACAACCGTACCTCAGTTTTTAGAACGCCGCTACGATACCGCTACAAAATCCATTACGTCAGGCCTATTCCTCAGCGGATATGTTGTGGTATTATTGCCCATTGTCCTTTACTCTGGTGCGGTTGCCCTTATTGGGATGTTTGACCTCACCACCCTCTTTGGCATGGACCAAAGCACTACCCTTGTTGTCACGGTTTGGTCCATTGGTTTAATTGGCTCCGTTTATGCAATTTTTGGCGGGCTAAAAGCCGTTGCGGTTTCAGATACCGTGAACGCCATTGGGCTTTTGATTGGGGGATTGATGATTCCCGTCTTTGGATTGATCTATGTCGGGGATGGTAGTCTATGGGGAGGAATAGAAACCCTTTACAATCACGATCCCAGCAAGTTTAAAGCCATGGGCGACAACGACTCTGCCATTCCGTTTAGCACCCTGTTTACGGGGATGATGCTGGTGCAACTCTTTTACTGGGGAACCAACCAAGCCATTATACAGCGTGCCCTTGCGGCAAAAAACTTAGTGGAGGGACAAAAAGGCTTGATTCTAGCCGCCTTTGTTAAAATTCTAGGGCCATTAATTGTTGTGCTTCCCGGGATCATTGCCTTTTATATTTTCGGCGGAACCCTTGACGCCAGCCAAGCGGACCAATCCTATGGATTGCTGGTCAATAAAGTCCTTCCTCCAGTATTGTTGGGCTTTTTTGCTGCAGTGCTGTTTGGTGCCATTTTAAGCTCCTTTAACTCGGCCCTAAACAGTTCGGTCACCCTTTTTGGACTGGACATTTACAAACAGTACATCAAAAAAGACGCCGACGAACGCCAAGTGGTCAAGGCCGGAAAAACCTTTGGAATTGGGTTGGCCCTCTTGTCCATGTTTATCGCTCCCACCATTGCCAATGCACCGGAAGGGCTCTTTGGGTACTTGCAAGAGATCAACGGCTGTTACAGCATTCCTATTTTAACGATCATCCTTGTCGGTTATTTGACCAAATACGTTCCCGCTCTAGCGGCCAAAGTTGCCATGGGGTCTGGAGTAATACTCTATTCCATCAGCCAGTTTTTCTTGAAGGACTATGTGATTGAAAACGGCGGTACTTATCCGCACTTTCTCCACATCATGGCCATTTTATTCCTCTTTAACATCGGAATCATGCTCTTGATTGGAAAGCTACGCCCTAGGGAAGTAGCCTACGAACAAGCCTATACCGAGCAAGTGGACATCACCCCATGGAAACACGTAAAAGTAATGGGCGCCATTGTCATTGTCATTGTAATCAGTACCTATTTTATTTTCACCTAAGCCCATTACAGCACCTTCAGTATGAAAGAAATGTGGAACGAACGCTACCGTTCAACCCGCTATGCCTATGGCAAAGCCCCAAATGAATTTTTT
>CBFIJA010000060.1:0-9214 GCA_965662875.1 Candidatus Arcticimaribacter sp. | reverse complement strand
ATTGCCTTGCAAAGAGGTTGCAATGTAGATCAACCTCGGAATTTGGCCAAGTCGGTTACGGTGGAGTAAGGGTACTTCTATAAAAGCATTCCGGTTGATTTTTCCATCAATCCACTCTTTTATTCTCTTTAAAATTCCATGCCCAAAGTACATTTCCTTGTGCGTCAAAGCCCGTTTCTTTTCCGTGTTTTTTCCCAGCTTTAAAATGGCGAAGAAGTCGTAGTCTGCCGTTGGCGTAATAATACTTCCATTCTCCTTCCGCACTGCCGTCGATGTAATTTTCTTCCCATCCTACAGTCCCGTTTTCATAGTACCACAGTTGTTTACCATCTACTCGCCCTGATTTTAAGAAGCGCTTGATTCGCAGCTTACCGCTTTTAAAATAATGCAACCAAACCCCTTCTTCTACTCCTTTACGAAATTCTCCTTCTGATTTCAGTTGACCATTTGGGTACCAGCTTCGTTCCCAACCTTCTTTAACCGCATCTACATAGGTGGTTTCAAATGCCAGTTGACCATTGGGATGGTGTTCTTGCTTAACTGTTTTTTGGGCATAGATTAACGGAGAAAAAAGGGAGGACCACAGCAGGAAAAAGAGAATTTTTTGATTCATAAGGAGAGTCATTTAGGGTGCACCATCATAGAAGTACATTGCTTTTTTAGCGGTTGAGTCGAGTCGTGTTAATCTGCTTTTTAAGGCCGCATCTAACTTGGAGTGATGCTTATTTGAGATCAATATAGCAAGGGTATCTTTTCTTTTTTTCAGTGTTTCGGCTGTAATGATCTGTATGTTCCCTTGGGTATAAAACTGACTGGAATAGCTTTTTTTGTTCAAGGTGAATACTTCTTGCTTTGCGTAGGGTGCGAGCAAATGGTTGTCTGAATTGGTTTTAAAAACAACATCCACCTGCCCAGATAAAAACACAACTAGTGCTACTACGGGAAAACTTAGCCCACCGATTAATGCCCATTTCTTAGATCGAATGTCTTCCCAAAAATGAACGATTATCAATGCCGATGGCACCATAACAGGTAGCGTGTAGGGATGTATTAAACTTTTTGAACTTGTGAAAAATAAGGGCGTCCAGAGCAGCCAAAAAAGTAAAAACTGCAGCCATGAATTTTGCAAGACCTGCTTAAACTGAGTGCTAACTTTTCGAATCAAGAAAAAAGCATAGGGGAGGATAGCCCCCAATAGAAATACCCAAATCATACCCAAAGGCTGCTTTTTAGGGAAGCCGTATTTGTCTCCTTTCCACCCGGATTCAAAATAGCGTTTAAAGTGTTCACCCACAATAAAATAATCCACAAATCCAGGAGATCTCATTTCAGCAAGAATGTACCACGGAAGGGCGATTCCTAGCGTTAAAAGGGTCCCTGAAACCCAAGGAAAACCCAGTAAGCGCAACCGCGCTTCTTTATTGAAAATGCACCACATTACAATCGGTGGGACGGTCAACACCCCCACAATCGGTCCTTTGGCCAAAAGGCCCAACCCCATTCCAGTAAAAAAGAAATAGCGCCAATAATCCGGACTGTTTTTTTGGATTCCTTCCCAAAAAGAAAGCATTACAATACTTATGCTTAAGGTCAAAAACACATCTGTTGAAACCACTCCGGCATGCAAAAAAAACTCCGGCAGGGTCAATAATATCACTCCCGGCAAAAAAAAGGAGTGTTTATCATCGGGTTTGTACCGACCGATAAAAAGGGCCAGTCCAATGCAAACCAAAGCATAGGGCAGACGGACAAAAAACTCCTGTCCACCAAAGAGGTGAATGCTTAACGCTGACGCCCATGTAGACAGAGGAGGTTTGGCCCAAAAGGGAATGCCATAATCGATTTGTAGCACAACCCATTCTCCGGTTTCTGCCATCAAACGCGCGATTTCACTGTAACGCGCTTCGGTTTTATCCATTAATGGGATTGCACCATTAAAAAACAAACGGATGGCAACAATTGCAAAGAAGATATAGCCCATTTGAGTATCTGAATTGAAAGGCGGAAAACGTTTTTTCATGACTTACCGTAGCGTTGTGAAAGTAAATATAAATCAATCCAAAGTCGAAACATATAGGTCATTTTCACACGAGAATCTTCTGTGTCTATCCATTGTTCCAAGGGGACTTCTTTGGTTTTTTGTAAAAACTCATTTTTTCCAAAATGATGAATCAGTCTGTAAAAAATTTCAACATCAAAAAGCCAGCGCGAGCTAAAGTCCCCTGTAAAGGCGGTGGAGACTATAGTAGCATCAAAAATTTTGCAGCCACATTGTGTGTCGTAAACAGGAATCCCCAGCATTTTTGAAATGATAAAAGCAATGACCCTACCAATCAAAAACCGATACCACTTTCTTTTGATGGTGTTGTCTGTTTTTATGATTCGAGATCCAAACACAAAAAGAGTGTCAGGGTTTATTTTTTTTGAAAGGGACAAGCACTCCTCCAAAGAGGTGGATAAGTCTGCATCGAGATAGGCAAAAAGTTGAGGGGAAAAATGAGTTTTTGCATAGCGCATTCCTTGCTGAACAGCTGCTGCTTTCCCAACATTTTTTGGCAAATCCAAAACCTGTATTTGCTCAGGGTTTGAAGTAGCCAAAGTTTGAAGAACACTGAGGGTAGTGTCCTCGGATCCGTCATTGACAAAAATCAATCGCAGCTCTTTTTCTTTTGCAATAAAAGATTGAAAAGCGGAAACGGGCAGTCTATTTGCTTCATTGAAGCAAGGGATTATAATGGCAAGCATGGTCTAAATACTGGCCCTAAGATACGTTTATCTCCTTGCCTAATGAAAAATAATATGCAACAAAATCAGGGAGGCCAGAAGCATCCACCCGCATAGGGCAGTGGTTTTATTTGCGGGACGAAATAAAGAATTTAGTTTCGTTCTATTTTTCCAGTTTCCGACCAAGGCCAGGGTCAAACCGATGGCGATGACGTAAAAAGCGCGTAGAAAATAGTTCATCTCCGGAAATAGATATTGCAAAGCGACATTAATGGGCAGTGTAGTGATAAAGGCCCACAAAATCCATTTTGCTTTTGAACGGAATAGCAGAACGGCACTGCAGATAAGCACTACAATTCCGCAATTGATATAGTAGCGTAAATTGTTAAGGGTATGGGTAAAGGCAGCGTTAGGATTATCGAATTTTAAATGCAATAGCACCAAACCCATTACCAAGGCGGTTCCTAAACTAAATACAATTGCTTGACGCCCGGCCTGTATTTTTTCAGCATCACTTGCTTTAGGACGAATGTATTGCGAATAAATATCTGTGGACCAAAGGGTAGCCAAAGAGTTAAAGGTAGAATCTACAGTACTCATCAATGAAGCAAATAGTCCGCAAAGAATTACCCCCTTTATACCGACCGGTAAATAGGTTTTCACCAAATAGGGGAACGCCAAATCGGGTTCGGCTAACCCGTCTCCTAGTATTCCAAAGAGTGCAATTCCAGGAATTACGATGATTACCGCCATAAAATATTTTAAGACACCGCCCACCATAAGTCCTGTTTGAGCATGCGCTACCGAACGAGCGGCTAAGGCTCTTTGCATTACCGTTTGATTGGCACACCAGTAGTTAATATTTAGAAAGAACAACCCAAGCATATGCGTCCAAGGCAGGGTCGGATGATCGCTAGAAAGGTGGAGGTGCATTTTTTCAGGAGTTTTTTCATAAAGGGCACCCCAGCCCCCCAATTCTCGAACGGCAATCCAGCAAACAACAGTCCCACCGATCAAGAGGACACTGAATTGAATAATGTCTGTTTTCACAACGGCACTGAGACCTCCGAAGTAGGTGTAAAGTGCTGAAAATCCCCCTAAAATGACAATTAAAAAAGCAATGCGATACACACGATTTGGATGTAAAAACTGAAGTTGTTCGCCAAAGACCATATCCGCAGCATAAGCTCCCCAAAATAACGCTGCACCCAAGGTTACTGTAGCAAAGAGTCCCATATTGGCTAGGGTGTAAAACAACGCGATTCGGTTTCCTAGTTTTAACCGTATAAATTGTGTGATCGTCGTAATTTTTTCTTTTAAAAAAAGTGGAACAAAGACAAAAGCCCCTAAGAGAATTCCCTGAACGGCATTAATTTCTAAGCTGGCTTGGGCTAGACCATATAAATAGGCAGATCCCATCATGCCCAAAAACTGATACCCTTGAATATTGGTGGCTATGGTTGAAAGTGCAATGGAGTACCAAGGTAAATTTCGAGAGCTTAAAAAATAATCCTCAGCACTGATTTCGTGTGTGTTTTTGGCACGTAAAGCGGTGAACAATATCAGCGCAAAATAGAAGAGGACAATGACAAAATCAATCATAAAAAAACATTAATGGCGGGGTGCTTTCCCCAGGGGAGTCATTGGGGTTTCTGTAGGAATCCGATCAAAGACTTTTGGCATGGAAACTGTTTTCATTTTTGGCAGTACATATTTTGCAAATAAATCTACTTCTTGTCGATGGGGATAGCCCGACAAAATAAACGATCGAATTCCCATTTCCATGTAGCGTTGAAGTTTTTTATAAATCTGATCTGGATTTCCAACCAAGGCAGCACCACAGCCGGATCTTGCCAGACCAATACCGGTCCATAAGTGGGGTTCTGCGTAGTATTCATTGTCCGCACTGTCCCGTAAATTACTTTGACGGGCGACTCCCAACGATTTTGCATCTTGGGCCCTTTCTTTTATTTCTGTCCCCAGGTTGAGGTCTAATTTTGAAATCAACCCTTGGGCATATGCCCTAGCTTCATCTTCTGTTTTTCGGACAATTACGTGAACACGTAACCCAAATTGAACACTTCTATTATAGGCTGCAGCCTTCTGGCGCATATTGTCCATCAAGCTTTGCAATTGAGTTTCGGTGTCGGGCCACATTAAATACACGTTGCAATGTTGAGCGCATAAATCTACCCCTTGTGGAGAGTATCCCCCAAAATAAAGTAGAGGCCCTCCATTTTGCTGATAGGGTTTTACAGGGGCTGTTGGGAGTTGCAGGTCATAAAATTCTCCTTTGAAATTGATTTCATCCTGCGTCCATGCTTGTTTCAAAATTTCGATGACTTCTCTAGAGCGCTGATATCGCAGTGTTGAGGTTTCTTTTAAACCCGGTAAATCAGAGGAAATGATATTCAGTGTCAATCGTCCTTTGAGAATATGGTCAAGCGTTGCAATGGCTCGCGCTAACATAGGAGGGTGAACCTCTCCACAACGAATGGCAGCCAATAGATTTATCTGTTCTGTAAGGGGGGCCATGGCTGCTGCAAAACTCAGGGTGTCCTGCCCTACCTGATATGAAGACGGACATAGGATATTTCTATAGCCTAAACGGTCGGCTGCTTTTACAATCGCGGAAGCATTTTCCCAGGAGCTTTTGTAGCGCAGATCACGTTGCCCTAAAAAAGCGTCATCACCATCGCAAATAGGAGCGAACCAAGACACTTCTGCGCCATCAATTTCAAGTGTGTTTTTGCTCATAAAATAGTGGCTAAAATTCAAGGGTTAAAATAGAAAATTTGAAAGCGTATACCCTAATAAAATCAAGAGAATTCCAACGACTCCCTGTAAAAATGTTCCAAAGGTATGATGTCGATATGCTGTTTTTATGTCCAGTTCTCCCAATTGCGAAACAATCCAAAAATAGGAATCGTTGGCATGTGAAACGGTCATTGAACCCACTCCTAATGAAAGAATGGCCCAAACTTTTCCCATTTCAGAATCCAAACCTAAACTTCCTAAGAGCGGAAAAATAATGGAAGAGGTTGTAATAATAGCAACGGTTGAAGAGCCTTGGGCTGTTTTTAGTACGGCAGCTATGACAAAGGGAATTACAATTCCCCATTGCGGCTGGACAAGATAGGTTTCTGTAAATTGTGCAAGCGGCAATTGCTGGATGATTGCCCCAAGGGTGCCGCCCAAGCCAGTAATAACTAGAATTGGAGCAGCCGTTTCTATTCCCTTTTCAGTAAGTTTTTTAAGATTCTCTTTGCTGTAAGGAAGCAGACGGAAAGCGAACAAAACCCCTGTTAAAAGGGCAGGAGTGGGGTGACAAATAAAAAGTAAAAAAGCATTAATGGGTTGCGGCAAAAGGTCTTTTTGGAATTGCAATAGCGTTCCCAGCCCCATCAAAGCCAAAGGCACAAGAATGGGCAGCAGGGATTTTGAGAGCGACGGTAATCCGTCGATTGATACATCTTGTTCCTGCGTATTCGATACTTCTGAAACGGGAGATTTTTTCCTGCTAATCCAGTGGGCATAGGCCGCACCAACCATAACCAATAAAAGTGCTAGTATTCCGCCAAAAAGAATCAATAAAAAGAGATTTTCTAACTCTAGGTTTGCCGCGGCTGCTAGAGGACCTGGGGTAGGTGGAACCAAAACATGAGGGGCAAAAAGTCCTGTGGACAAAGCGACTGTAAGGGCCACAAGCGGAGTCTTAGTTTTTTGTGAAAGGGGTTTATTCAAAGCTGACAAGATCACAAATGCCGAATCACAGAAGACGGGGATGGAGACCAAATAACCAATGCAACTTACCGCATAGGGCAAGGGTAGTTTTTGAAGTGAATAAAGTACAAAAGCAGCAATGCGGTGAGTTGCATTAGAGCCCTCTAACAAAACACCAATACTGGTGCCAAATAAAATCAACAAACCAATGCTTTGAAATGTTTTCCCAAATCCATTCCCCAGCAATACAGGAATATCTTCTAAAGGAATGCCTACCCCTACAGCCAAAAAAAGACTGGCGGAAAGCAGTACCCAAAAAGGATGCAATTTGAAATGTGTCGTACCGATAACAATCCAAACAATGCTGATTACAAGAAGGATAAGTGCAAGACTCATAAACGTGTATTTTTATAAAAATGGAAAATACGTTCGGTCGTATCTTCAATTAAATGAAGAACATTGTCTTTGGATTCTTTAAGATTCATGGGTCCATTTTGAATGGGAAAAACACCGTCAATTCCTGCTTTGAAAAAGGAGGTGTAGGGTCCTTGACAACTTCCGGTAAGGCATACAACGGGGACCTTGTATTTTTTGGCGATTTCTGCCAGGCGAACAGGAACTTTTCCTTGCAACGATTGGGTGTCCAAACGCCCTTCTGCAGTAAAAATAAGTTTTGCAGATTTGATTTTTTCTTCCAAGTCACTAAGCTCTGCAAGGAGTGAAAACCCTTTTTTTAATTCTGCATCAAAAAAAGCTGACATCCCAGCAGCAGTCCCTCCAGCGGCTCCTCCTCCCGGGGATTGCCCAATGGATTTTCCACTCTGTTGTTCTACACAGTTTGCAAAATGAGTCAATGCTTTTTCCAATTCGATTACCGTAGTGGGTTCTGCTCCTTTTTGAGGGCCATAAACATGGCTGGCACCCTTAGGACCCAAAAGGGGATTGTCAACGTCACAAGCTACTTGCCAGATAACATTTTTCCACTGTTTGGCGTTCCCCCATTCTATTGTTGAAAGTTGGGCTAGAGCAGCGCCTCCTTTGGCAAGTTCTTTTCCTTGCGTATCGTATAGCTTCCCTCCTAAAGCTTGAAAAATTCCAGCTGCAGCGTCGTTAGTCGCACTTCCTCCAATCCCTAAAATAATTTTTTTTGCCCCTTTATTTAAAGCGTCTAATAACAAAAGTCCCGTTCCATAAGTAGAGGTGATTTTGGGGTTTCGGTGGGTTTCTTCTATTTGAACAATGCCTGATGCTTGTGCAAGTTCTACCCAAGCTGTTTTTTCCGAAGGAATCCAAAAGTATGGAGCGGCCAAAGGACGCCCTAAAGCATCTTCTGTTTTTACCGTAATGCGTTCTCCCTTGTTCAAAAAAGTCAAAAGATCCAATGCGCCTTCGCCTCCATCAGAAAAGGGTAGAGCATCAATGGCAACGTTTGGATCTACTTTGCGGATTCCTTTTTTTACAGCATCAATTACTTCTGATGCAGTACAACTTTCCTTGAAAGAATCTGGAACAACAAGAATGGACATGAAATACTGTTTTTACTAATGTATAAAAATCCTTTTAGCTAAACCGTATTTAGTACCTTTGAACAAACGAAACTATGGAAACTATCCTTTCAATACTTAAGCATAATCGAAAAGTATATGCTCATTTTTTAGATCGCTTTTCGTTAGAAGAACTGAATACCATCCCAAAGGGCTTCAACAATAATATCATTTGGAACATCGCCCATGTAGTGGTTACCCAACAATTGTTGATGTATAAGCTCAGTGGTCTTCCTTTACACGTATCTGAAGAAATGGTAGAACGTTACAGAAAAGGAACAAAACCAGAAGGAGAAGTAGGCCAAAAAGAGGTAGATGAAATCAAATCGGCTCTCTTTGATACTTATGAAGCGTTAAAAGAAGACTTTGCACAGGATAAATTTAAAAATTTTCACCCTTATACCACTTCGTCCAAAATGGACCTGACAACTTTTGAAGAAGCCAGTTCATTTGTTTTATTTCACGACGGTATTCATGTTGGATCAGTCTTGGCTTTGGCGCGCTGTCTTTAAGGAGTTACAATATCGCCAATGATGCGTTCTGCATGTATTCTTGAATTTTCTATAAACCATTTGTTGGTTTTTAATCCTCCACAAACTACTCCTGCCAAGTAAACGCCTTTTTGGTTGCTTCGCATACTATCAGGATTGTAAACCGGGGTTTTAAATTCATCGTTTTGAAGGTCAACCCCCAAAGATTCCAACAGGTCAAAATTGGGTTGATAGCCTGTCATGGCCAAAACAAAATCGTTTTGTAATTCAATTTCACCATCAGAATTGTGAATTTTTACATGGGTAGGGGTTATTTCGGTCAGCTCAGCATTAAAGTAAGCTTTTATGCTTCCTTCTTCTATACGGTTAACAATGTCTGGGCGTGCCCAGTATTTTACATTTGCTCCAATTTCTTTTTCTCGAACAACCAGGCTTACACTTTTTGCCCCTTTTCTGTAGGTTTCTAAAGCAACATCAACCGCAGAATTTGCCGCTCCAACTACAACAACATCCATACCAAAATACGGATGAGGTTCCCTGTAGTAATGGCTTACTTTATTCAGCTCTTCTCCGGGGACGTTTAGCATATATGGGAGATCATAAAACCCAGTCGATAAAATGATGTTGTCACAACTGTACCTCCCTTTTTCAGTAATAACCGAGATGATTTCACCTTCTTTCGTTAGGGCTTCAACCCCCTCATAAAGATTTACTTTTAGTTGCCAGGCCGAG